>JAHHTF010000033.1 GCA_020024775.1 Ureaplasma sp.
CACTGTCACCAATACTAATAATATCTTTTGCATTAATTGTTTCAACGTTGGTATTGCTCGCAAAGAAATAACTAGGATTTCGCAACGATTAGGCAAGGTAATAGTTAATAATTGTCTTGTTTCGTTCATTTTAACCAATTTTGATGCAAATGGGTTTGTACTTTCAGTTACTGATGTACCAGGAGGAAGAGCGGTTCCAATAGAATCTAAATGAGCTGGCATGACAATATTTGTTACTTTTTTACAAATTGCATCAGTAAAGATATTACTAAATTCTGCTAAACTTAAAGCACTACCTGTGTTAGCATCAACTGTTGTTACTGCACTACAGTCAGCAAAAGCAGTTTGATCAATATGACTTACGGTTGGATTAATTTTAATTGTTTCTAAACCAGTACATCCTTTAAATAAGTCAGCTGGATAACTAGTAATGGCTGGGTGGTTATCTAAATCAACATAACTTAAGTGAGTTAAGCCACTGAAACAACCAGCTTGAAGACTGTCAATATTTTGAGGCAATTTAATAGTTTCAATTAAAGAACAATCACAGAAAATATTAGACATTTCAGTTGAATTAAATGTTTGTGTATGTAAATCAATATTTTTAGCTGTTGAGTAAACTAAAGCTTGAGGAGCAATATTTTCAACATGGTATGATTCTAAAATTAAATCTTTTTGTTGTTTACCATTTTCAGTTAAACCAGTAATGGTATTATCAGTAAAGATATAAATATCTGTACCACAAGGAATAGCTTGTTTAGTAGTAAGTGATGTATCATCAGTATTTAATGCAAAACTTTCATTAGTTAAACCATCATCAAATTTAACTTTAGTTGGATCAAATTGAACATTAATCTTAATATTACTATTATTTAAATCAGTGGCACTTAAATTATCAATACTTAAGTTAGTAATAGCATTGGTTGGAATAGAACTTGTAGCAGTGAAGCACCTTTGATGCTATTTACTTGTTTATTTAATGTTTCTTGATAAATTTCAACATTATTGTTTGCTTCTGTTGATTTTGCATAAATTGGTTTGATGACAGTTTCAACAGCAGTTTTAAAACTATTTAAGCATTTAGCTTCAATAACACAGTTATTGTGCCAGCTTAAAACAATATAATCGGTGTTTTTAATGAATACATTGTAGTTTCATCTGATTGAACAACATTGTATTTTTCAGTATTTATTTGATTAAAAATACTTGCACCATTAGTAAAAGTATAGTTATATGTTATATAGCATACTGTAGCTTGTGGATAAGTATTTTCTCTAACTGTGAAATTAATTTTTGAGTCTTTAATAAGAGTTGTATTAAATCCACTTTGAGTTTTGAATGCATCTAAAATATTATTTGAAACGATTTGTTCATTAAGCTTATTTGAGAATTCATTCAAATTATTTCGCTTCTTTAATTCAGTGAAGTTGTTAAATATAGCTTCTTCTATATAGCCATTAAGCATGGTAAATCTTGAGTTATTAATAACCATTGATAAGTTAAAATCATAACTCATTTTTAATGATTTAGTGTCTAAATCAAATCAACAGTTGTCTGGTAAACTATCTTCATTCAAAAATGCTAATTGAACATCATCACCAAAGATAGTATCACAATAAACCTTATTTTCTTTAGATTTAACATCAAAGGTTATCTCTTTAAACACTTCAGGATTGAAACCAATATTTTTTAGTGACTCTTTTATACTTATTTCATTTCCTAGAGTATTTAAATATTCATTACAAATATTGGCTTGATTAAAGTTATAAGTAAAAGAGAGTAAATCTTTAATTTTATAATATAGTTTATTTAAATCATAAGTATCAATGACTTTACTAATACCTAAGTTATCAAAAGCCATGGTGTATTCTTGGCTGCCGTTATTTGTAACGTTAGGGACATTAATATCAGGTAAGAAACTAATGTTTTGCTTGAAGTTAACAAAAGCAGTTACGGTGTCAGTTCACCGATTGATTGTGAAACTGATACTATCAACAATTTCCCGTGCATCTACTTTTAATTGTTTTGTTACTTCTTGGTTAATTAAATTGATGAAGGAATAATTATTTAAATATGAATTAGTAAAATAATAAACGTTGTTTGTTTTCAAATTAGCTAATTGGGTTTGAATAATGTCATAAATCTTTTGCATCTTTTCATTATTCATACGAAGATCAATGAAACCAATTGGTTTCTTGGTTGTTAATTTGTTAGCACTTACACTGAAGTTTTCACTTTGATTAAGGTTAGCTGCGAAACTTACCCCAGCAGCAAAATCAACACTGAAACTAACATCATATAAACTATCCCCACTGTTATCAACTACATTAAATTGCAATTGAGTAATATCATCTGTTTTAATATGACTATCAGTTAAAGATTCCACCACAAAAGCAACAATCTTTTCTTTGATAGATGGAGAATTTAAAAATAATTCAGTAATGTTATTAGTATTATTTTGATAAATGCCTTTAAGAGCAGTTAATACACTTGCATATAATTTATTGGCATTATCTAAACTTAAAAATGGGTTAAGACCTGGTTTTCTTACAGGGGTTTGGAAAGTTAAACTAGCATCTTGAACATCTCAAATATTGGCAACTGAACTTAAATTAGTAAAGAAAACTCCATTAAAACTAATACTTGGAACTACACTCACAACGTTAGTGTTAAGATCAACACTGACATTAAAAGTAAGGCTGCTAATGTTAGTTGGTAAGATATTGGCTGGTTTTAAAACTGAAGCAATGGCTGTTTTAACTTTATTAATAAACATTTCACTAGTTAAATAAGTAGCGTTGAAATCAACTGGTTTATTAATATAAACATAATTTAATTGGCTGTTAATTTCATCAAATAAAGTTTGAGCAACACTAGCACTTAAATTGCGAGTAATTGGAGCAAAAACTGGCTGTTTGTTATTTAAAGTTTGATGAGATACATTAAAAATTGTATTACCAGTTCAGTTTTCTAATTTAACATTGTCATTAAAGGTAATGCTAAAGTTAACATCACGTTTTGAACTATCGCTACTATCAACACTTGTATTAAAACTAAGGTCTTTAATATCAGAAGTTTGAATACCAGCAGTGCTTAACGCATTAGTAAGAGCTTGTTTAACATCATTTTTGAATTCTTTTGAATTTAATAAATTTTCAAAAAGAATTGGTTCATTTTGATTTAAAGATACAATCTTAATCTTAATAGTGTCGTAAATGGTTTGAGCCATTGCTGCATCTAGAGTCTTAGGTTTCATTTGATGAGAAGATAAATAAACATTAGCACTAATCCCAATGGTTGTTCCAACTAAAGCTAAGGCTCCAATACTGGAACCGATAATGCCTACAATTTTGTTTTTTACTTTCATAAGTATATTTCCTTTATACAAGATAAATTTTTAAATTAATTATTAAATAGTTTTTTATTCATTTTCGTCTTATGATT
This sequence comes from Ureaplasma sp., assembly GCA_020024775.1. Classification (GTDB taxonomy): domain Bacteria; phylum Bacillota_I; class Bacilli_A; order Mycoplasmatales; family Mycoplasmoidaceae; genus Ureaplasma. Next base: position 3,445 of record JAHHTF010000033.1, read on the forward strand.
TAGAAATTCATAAGACTTTTCCATCGTCACTTTGGACATTTTCATAACTTGCCCATCGATAATAACTTTTTCTTCAAGAACATCATAATTAATTTTAGGGCCGTCAGTATTAATAATTTACATATTAAGAATGTTGCTTCATTTTGTTTGACACAACCAACACCACAACATAAGTATTTTCGGCATCTGTCTAGCTTCTGAACTTATTGAAACATAAACACAAATCCTTTGTTTTATTAATTTTATTTAATTATAACATATATCATTTAAAATAATTTGGACACTTTTTTGATAATTTGGGGGTTTTCCCTAAAAATGTCTAATTTTCTTGTTGTTTATATTTTACCAAACCTGATAAAATGAAATGAATCGTTTAAGATAAATTGGAGAGTCTATTATTTTTCAAACAAAATGATCAGGCTCCCTAAAATACAATAATGATACATAATATTTGTGTTAGGAATGATTATGAAAAAGAATTTTATTGTTAAGAGAGCCTGAATTTTCAAGAAACTTTCAAATTACACTTTTGATGAATATGAATCTTCGACTAACAAAAGATGTCGGCACAAAACAACAGGTATTTTTTTCAGTTACAATGAACTTGCTCGTATTCTTAAACTCTCAGTTCCACAAACCAGAAGACTGATACAAGAATACACAAAGATTGAAACTCGTGAGGATCGCATCAAGTTCGTGTCTCATAAAAATATGAGTAATCAACATTCACGAAAATATGAAGTTGAATATGACAAAATCCTACTAAGAAATTATCAAGAATTTATAAAACAATTAATTGTGACAATGGCATGGTTGTGCCACATACATTAATTGATTTTGTTATTTTCTTGAGGACCGAAAAGGATTTCAAGCAGGGTTCTGAAGCACCCATCTATCGTCATTTATTAGCTAACAAAATCATCTCTTTCTTTGCGACTAGAAAAATCAAGAAGAAAATGAAGAGCAGTGTTAAACCTCAAGATGAAACTATAAATTGTTTGAGCAAGTACTCGCTTTCAAGCCTAAAGAAAACAAGCGTAAAACACTTCGTGATTTCGGTCAAATCGTAGAGTTAGACGCTTGTAAAGATGAATGAATTCCAGGCCAACAATTTTATATTCATGCCGCTGTAGATGCCTCTGGATACATGCTAGCAGCCTCTCTAGACTATGAAGAAACTAATAAAAGCTACTCAAACTTGCTTTATAGTTTATATCGCAACCATGGGGTTCTCCAGAAGCTTTTAGAACCGACAGGAGACGTTCATTCTATGAAATAGCTTCTGAAACCAAATTGAGCGAAATCATCAAGTCATTCGGTAGTTCAATTGAATGTCAATCTTATCCAACCTTCAAGCCTAATGTTGAAAGAAGTTGATGAAATATTCAAAGAAACTTGAAACAATATTTAAAAAGAATCGGGGTTGATAACTTTGAAGAAATGCGAGTTTGAATTGAATAAAATTTCTGTAATTGATACAACCAAAGATGCAAAAATCTACTCCAAAAATCTCACGATTTAAACGAGTTGATCCAGTCACGATTAGACAACGTTTCGTTTACACAAGCGAAACTAGAAATTGCTCCAATGGCATCATTAAGTTTGAAAACAAATACTACTACCCGGTCAATGAATATGGCAGAGATTAACAAATGTAAGAAGCAAAGTAAGAATTTCTAGAAATCTTTTCACAGACGAAATCTATGTCAAACAAAGAGGAGAAAGAATTGATTTAATTCAATGTTCAATTGACGATAAGATCACAATTGTAGACGAACTAGAACTTGAAAACAAAAAATTATGAGGCGTAATCGAACGACAGAGAAATAAAATTCTAACCATTGAAGCCGTTTTAAACGAATACAAGGATTAGAGCAAAAAAGATGTATTAATTATATAATATTTTCAACGAAAATGCCTGATCATTTTGATTGAAATTTAACATTAAAGGATTTGTGCAGGCTTTTATTTGTTACTTTTGCTAGCACGATCACATTTATCAAGGCTTCCTTAGAACTAAGGATGCCTTTTATTT
>JAHHTF010000034.1 GCA_020024775.1 Ureaplasma sp.
ATTATATCAATCGAAATGATTGAACAGCGGATTCCACACGGAATTTAAATTACCCTTCAAATTGCTAAAAATTGGCAATAATTTTTTAAAACAAAATTTGAATAAATATTCTTAAAATTAATAAATTGCTTTGTAATTATTGATACTTATAAGTGGCATTATTTGACAGATTATTAAATTTATTATTGAATACAGTTATTTTTATAATAAATTTAATAACAGTATCATCCTGTTTTTCTGATCCCGAGATTATATAATCGTTACATGTAACACAATCGATTTAGGGAGTAGTTTATGGATCAATTTCAAAAAAGAATTAAACCATTCGTAAAATGAGCTGGTGGCAAAACTCAAATTTTAAATGAAATCCATCAATTAGTTCCTCAAGATTTTAATCGGATTGTTGAACCATTCGTCGGTGGTGGGAGTGTTTTCTTATCATTTCCAGAAAAACCAGCTTTAATCAATGACCTTAATAAAGAGCTCATTACCACATATCACCAAGTCAAAAGAAACCCTAGCAAAATGATAGAGGTGATTGATACTTTTGTGGAGGCTTATAATTTAAACCCTGAACAAGAATTCTTTAACTTAAGAGACCAATTTAAGCCTGAATTAGCACCGAAAGGATATAAGCAAGCATCTATTAGTGCTCGGTTTATTTTTATTAATAAAACATGTTTTAATGGCCTTTATCAGGTTAATAGTCAAGGGATTTTTAATACCCCTTGAAACAAAAAGGACCATGTTGTTCAAAGCACAATTGCTGACTTTGAAAATATTATGTTAATGCATAAGCGATTACAAAATACCAAGGTGTATCATGCTGACTTTAGCAGATTAACTAAAATGCTTGTTCCTGGGGATTTTGTATTTGTTGATCCACCTTATGATAGTGATACTTCTACATTTGATTCTTATACCAAACAATCATTTGGTAAAAGAGGCCAAGAAAGATTGTTTCATTGATTAGAAAGATTAACTGAAAAGGGAATCAAGTGAATGTTAACTAATCATGACACCAAATTAATTAGAGAACTTTATGGCGACAAATATAATATTAAAGTAGTGACAGTGAATCGTTTTATTAACGCAGATGCCACGAAGAGAACTAAGATAACTAAAGAAGTTATTATTACAAATTACTAGGAACAATCATGGTCGCAACCGATAAGAAAAATAAAACAGAAAATTTAACCCCTAAAACCCAAGATTTTTTAGATAGTTTAATTGGAGTCAACTATACTTGCTCTAATTTCTTAAATTTAGACATTCTAGATAAATTAAGTGAATATCAAGATAATGAAACTATTAAAAAACTATCTACCCTTTGTATTTATGATCCAGAGTAACCAATCCAAAGTCAAAAGCTATTAAAAATCGTTTTTATGAAATTTATACCCCTGAAATTCATAATGAAATATTCTATTTTTTGCTTAGTTTTTTAACTGTTGATATGAATGCGAGCAAGAAAAAACAAGAGCCAGTTCTTCGCTATTTATCAAATACACTACATATTGAAAAGAACCAAAAGATTGATGCCAAAGTTATTTCTTATTATAAAGACGATAAAAACATTGGTCCTGATGAACTTTTTCGTTTAATTGTAGATGCCAACATGATGCCCCATATTTTTCAAAAAGGAATGGATTTATCTAGTTTTCTATTTGGGGTTTTATCAGGCCGATATTCTAATGCCAGAAAGAATGTTTATGGTTCTTTAAATGAACATATTATTCAATCTATTTTAGAAAGCAATAATGTTGAATATAAAAAACAGGATAGTAGCCTGATGGAAAACAAGCGATTTGATTTTAGTTTTGTTATTAATGATCAAACATATGTTTTAGAAACTAATTTCTTCAATAACACAGGCTCAAAGGTTATCTCAGAAGGTAAACGATTTGCTGCGTTACAAGAAAATATAAAGCAATCCCATCCTGAATTAAAATTCATTTATGTAACCGATGGTGACGGTTGAAAAGCCCAACCTCAGTTTTTAAATGAAATTATTAATTCTGTTGAAATGGTTTTCAACATCAATCAATTTAAAGAATGAATCGAAAAAGAAACTAGTAAATAAATAAAATCCTATAGGTTACATCTATAGGATTTTTGTTACTTCTTTTTGATTATTGGTAACTTAATCAAATCTTGGAGATATTTCTTATTAAGAAAAAAGCATGAGTTGGTGTAGGAATGTTCTTTTTGGATTTTATCCACAAATAATTGATCATCTTTGCTTAATTCATAGGCTTCTAAATTATTAAAAATAACTTTAGTGTCATCAGGAAGTTTATTCATATGCATTCGATTGCTTGCGTGAGGACGAACATGAAACATTTCATTGTTACTTGATTTCGGGAAGTTATTTTTAAAACTACCATTTTGTGAAACTAATGCTGCTGGTTTGTATTCTAAAATCAAACTCTGTTCTAGAATTTCTTTAGTTTTGTTTATAACTAATGAAGCATTATTTAATTCAACTTCATTAAATTTGTGAAGAACAATTTTCTTTAAATAAACTTCATTTTCAATCTTTTTAGAAATCATAAAAATGAAAGTGTTATTTTGCAATTCTTGATAGAATGTAGGTTCATTTTTATAGTCATTTGAGTGTAATTCTAAATATTGAAAAGATCTAAACGACATATCTTCGTGGATGCGATTATTTTCATCAACACTAATTGTCTTAATTTTATAGTCTTTTGATACTAATCATTTCTTGAAGATAGTAATGTCAATGTTTTCAATATCTCCAGCTTCAGAATTAGTAATTAAATAATCCATTAAAAATGAAGTTAAACTGTGAGCGTTTTGACCTTTAGAGTGGGTACTTTTGCCAAGTCTTTCATACATTTTAGTTTTCTTTGGTTCAAGATCAATATTTGCAATTCTATTTAGGGCATTATCAAGGTTATCAAACATGAGACGATTTTCATGGGTTTGCTCAATTGAGAATGTTTTAGTTACATCATCAAAATGTTCATTTAGAATTTTGGTCATAAAAGACGTTTTTAAGGCTCAAGCACGAGGTTTAACGTCTTCACCATTATAATTGGTTGTAACACTAGAATTCGCTGATTTAGTACATAATTCAAGGATTTGGGTATCAGATGAACTAATTGTTTTAATCTGGTTATTTATAACTTTATTTCTAAGAATTTCATAATCTTGGTAAATAGTTTCTTTATCTTCATTAGAAATATGGTCTAAGAAATTGTTAAGAAAACCCCCTAAAAATTTGAAATCACTAACATCATTTCCCTTAACGTATTCATAACAGACATAAAGAACATTTTTAATCTTTGAAATATTTTCATTTTCTTCTAGATTTTTCGATTTAAGTTCATCAAAATTAGCTTTTGAAATAATCAAGCGTTCCTTAGAGGCAGGCTTATTATCCTTATTCATTTTGATACCAATCGTTTTTAATTCAACATTGCCGAGATCAGGCATAGAAATATTGTTGTTTTCTAAACCAATATATTTTTCTACTAATTGGCCGATTTGACCCTTGTTTTTACTATTTAATTCAACATTAAGCATTTGGCTAATGTCACCAACGGTTCGATTTTTGAGGTCGTTAATCTTTTCATTTACCTCTTTATAACTAAGTGGATTAATAAGATTTTTTGGCATATTTTTTACTTTCGCTTTATCTTTAATTTTATGCTATCATAACTTAAATTTATCATTAAATTTATCATTAAGCAAAATCAGTTTTATATATAATTAATCTTATGAAAAAAAGCGTCATTGAACTTTTTGCCGGTGTTGGAGGGTTCCGAGTAGGGTTAAACAACATTACTGAATTTGATGAAAATGGACGTGCTATTGAAAATGGAGATTGAAAATTTGTCTTCACTAATCAATGAGAACCAGCTTCAAAAATTCAAGATGCCTTTAATTGCTATTCTACCCGTTTCGGGCAACAACATAAATTAGCAAATGTTAATATTTGCGATGTTGATTTCAATCAAATCCCTAATGCCAACCTATTAGTTGGTGGTTTTCCTTGTCAAGACTATTCAGTAGCTAGCACTCTTGCTAATTCAAAAGGAATTGAGGGGAAAAAAGGGGTTTTGTTCTGAGAAATTAAACGGATTTTAGAAACCAAAGACGTTCCATTTTTCTTGTTAGAAAATGTTGACCGCCTTTTAATTTCACCAAACAAGCAAAAAGGACGTGATTTTGCTATTATGCTAAAAGTCTTCCAAAAATTAGGCTATTTAGTGCAATGACGTGTTGTCAATGCGGCTAATTACGGATCAGTCCAAAAAAGAAGAAGAGTCTTTATTTTTGGAGCTAAATTAAATACTAATTACGCTCAAACAGTATATAGCGAAATTAATAACGAATTGGAAGAATATTTAGCTAAAAAATCATTTTTTAGTACAGTTTTTCCTTATATGAAAGCCTCATCAACTTATAAATTAGATTTAGGTGATGGCACTAGTGATAATGAAATTATGGAAATTTCGGACAATTTCGTCGGTCGTTTTTATAATTATGGAATTATGGTTGATGGTCAGGTGTATATGAAACATGTTGAAAATAACAGCGATTATCATGTTGCCTTAAGTTCAATTCGTGATTATGAAACTGATAAAGAAAATTTTTATTTATCTGAAAATCAAGTTGAAAAGATTTCATATCAAAAAAGTAATAAAAGAATTTTAAGAATAGATAAAAATACTGGCTATGAATATTATTATTCAGAAGGCAAAATGAGTTTTCCTGACGAATGAAATGCTCCAGGTCGCACCCTTTTAACAAGTGAAACATCATTATCCAGAACCACCCATGTTGTTCGTGAAGATAATGGTAAATTAAGATTTCTAACCCCAATTGAAGCTGAAAGAATGCAATCCTTCCCAACTAATTGAACAAATACTGGAATGACGACTAAAAAACGCTATTTTATGATGGGGAATGCCCTTGTTACTTTGCTAGTTAAGAAAATGGGCCAAGAAATTAATAAAATTTTTAAAAAAGAAACGAAATAGATAAGTACTGCTAATGGTATTTAATATACACAACAAGCAGTATTTTTTTATTATCATTCCACAATTAGGTTATTATATTGACCTTTTTTTATATATAGTAAAATAATAAAATCGTGGGACTAAGCTCGAATTGTGTTTGAAGCACAAGGAGAGCTTTTTCTATGTTACTAGACAGTCCAATAAATTTGATTG
>JAHHTF010000035.1 GCA_020024775.1 Ureaplasma sp.
ACTGCACCATATTTAGCAACTAAATATTTGATTTGTTTAACAGTGTTTTCTCATCCGATTTGTTTAGCTAATGTAGATGAACTTGAAACTCATTCAGCATTTTCTAATAATCAATCAGGGTTGTGGTATTCTCATCCACCACCTTTTGTGTTTGAATCAACTGGAGCATCTCACATTTGGATTGCACCAATTGCTTTTTCAACAATCCCACCAACACCTAATGCACCACCTCAAACATCTTCAGGGTTTAATCCTAATCTATCAAACTCTAATGTTCTACGGTTAGTTACATAGTCGATATTATGTTCACTAATATCAACTGTTTTTCATTTATCAGATGGATCATCTTGCGGCGCTAATCCTTCTCTCATTAGTGAAGTTTCTGAAGCAGCAGCTGTTGCATATGTTCAACATAAACCTTCACTACCTTGGTTTTTAGGATAACTTACAATATGATAATCTCTACTATCATATTTACTTAAACTAGCAATATCTTCAGGTCTTGATGCTCTTAATTGTTCTAAGTTTTTAGGTTTAGTAAATCCAGGTGTAACAGTATTAAGGTTTGTAGCACCTACTATTGGTTCAGATCAAATTTCTTGTTCTTGCTTTGCTTGTGCTTGTTGTCCACAACTAGTTGCAGTTAATGCAATTGAAGTTGGGATAGCAACTACAGCTACAGTAGAAAATACTCCAACTATAACCTTGTTTCTTAATTTCATAATTTCTCCTTATAAAAAATTAATTAAATTTTGTAATATCAATGTTCGATATTTCCCTAACAAAATGCTTAAATTAATTTTCTAAATATAACATATTTAACACCTATTTTATAACATAAAAAATATCATCTTTTTAAACTTTCGAACCCACAAAAAAAAAAGGGGGGGGGTTACATATAAAATGTCTATGTTATTACATATAAATTTAGTGAATATTCAGGTTATTTTTATACTTATAATGTCTTTGATTTGACTATTATTAAATTCTTAATTTTAAATACTTTGTTTTAATTTAAAATTCGATTTTTATGTATTGTATAATATATAGGTTAGGAGAATTTTAAAATATGTATTCAAAAGAAATTATTACAAAAACAGCCTCAGAACTTAAAATTACTGAAAAACAAGTTGAAATTGTTCTAGAACTACTAGCAGAAGGTGCAACAGTTCCTTTTATTGCTAGATACCGTAAAAACTTAACTAATAACTTGGATGAAAACCAAATCCAAGAAATATCTAATGTATATGAATATCAAGAAAACTTAGCTAAAAGAAAAGAAGCTATTATTAAGATATTAGAACAAAAGGATTTATTAACTCCTGAATTATTATCATTAATTAATCAATGTACAAAACTATCTGAACTAGAAAATATTTATAAACCATATAAAGATGGTAAGAAAACAAAAGCTAGTGAAGCAATTAAATTAGGTTTAAAACCATTAGCTGAATGAATGCTTGAACAAAAGTTTCAGCCAACAATTGAAGAAGAAGCTAAAAAATATTTAACAGATCAAGTTAAATCAATTGAACAAGCAATTGCAGGGGCAAGAGATATTGTTGCTGAAATTGTTTCAAATGATAAAGAAATCAGAGATACTTTAAAAGATACAATCATGAGATTTGGTTATATTGAATCTAAATTAAAACCAAAAGCAGAAGATGAAAATGAAACATTTAAAGTTTATTATGACTTTAGAAATAAAATCTCTTACATTAGTGCATATAAAGTAATGGCATTAAACCGTGGAGAAAACAAAAAAATCTTAAATGTTAAATTTGATTATGATGAACAATTTGCACTTAAGAAAGCTTATTATAAATATGCTAAAAAACAAGAAGCAGCTGCTCATAAAGATTTAATTTTAGCTATTGATGATTCATTTAAAAGATTAATTGTTCCATCAGTAGAAAATGAAGTAAGAAATGATTTAACAGAAGTTGCAGAACAACACTCTATTAATAGATTTGCTCACAATGTTGAACAATTATTATTACAAAATCCAATTAAAGGTAAAACTGTATTAGGATGAGACCCTGGGTTTGTATCAGGCTGTAAATTAGCAGTAATTGATCCAAATAACAATGTATTAGCTATTGATGTAGTTTATCCTTTCAAAAAACCAGATGACACTAAAAAAACAATGCTTAAATTAATCAAAGATCACAAAGTAGATATTATTGCTATTGGTAATGGAACTGCAAGTAGAGAATCTGAAACATTCATCTCTGAATTAATCAAAGAAAACAATTTAGATACTCAATACTGTATTGTTTCAGAAGCTGGTGCATCAGTTTATTCAGCATCTGAATTAGCTCAAGAAGAATTCCCTAAATTAACTGTTGAAAAACGTTCAGCTATTTCAATTGCAAGAAGAATCATTGACCCATTATCTGAATTAATTAAGATCCCAACTATTTCAATTGGAGTTGGTCAATACCAACATGATGTTAACAAAAAAGATTTAAATGATAAATTAGACTTTGTTGTTGAAAGAGTTGTTAATAACATTGGTGTTAACATTAATACTGCTTCATATGTATTATTAAAAGAAATCTCTGGATTAACTAAAACCATTGCTAAGAACATTGTTGAATACAGAGAAAAACATGGTGGTATTAATTCTAGAATGGATTTATTAGAAATCAAAGGATTAACTCAAAAAGTATTTGAACAATGTTCTGGATTCTTAAGAGTATTAGGTTCAGAACCTCTTGATAAAACAAATATCCACCCTGAAAGTTATCACATTGCTTATCAAATCTTGAAAGATTTTAATTTATCAACTGATGATATTGGAACAGCAAAAGCAATTGAAGTATTATCAAAAGTTAATAATGAAGAACTAGCTAAAAAATATGGTTCAGATGAATATACTATTAATGATATTATCAATTCATTAAAAGCTAAATTATTAGACTATCGTGAAACATATCCACAACCAGTTTTAAAATCAGAAATCTTATCAATTGAAAACCTATATCCTGATTTAATTTTACAAGGTACAGTTAGAAACATTTTAGACTTTGGTGCCTTTGTTGATATTGGGATTAAAGAATCAGCATTATTACATATTTCTAAGATGACTGATGACGCTAATAAAACACCTTATGATATTTTAGATATTAACCAAATCATTCAAGTTAAAATCTTAACTATTGATTTAAAAACTAAAAAGATTCAAGTACAATTAATGAGTAATTAATTATGGAAAAAAAATACTATTTAGTTTTAGATCAAGGAACAACTTCAACTAGAGCATTAATCTATGATAAGAAGTTTAATTTAATTGATAAAGTTGCAATTAAACTAACTCAAATTACTCCTAATCAAGATTGGGTTGAACATGACCCAATTGAAATTTGAAACACACAATTATCTACAATTCAACAATTATTAAACAAAAGAAATATTAGTATATCTAATATCATTAGTATTGGAATTACTAACCAAAGAGAAACGATTGTTGCTTGAGATAAAAAAACTGGAAATCCAATCTATAATGCAATCGTTTGAAGTGATAATAGATGTGCAGAAGACATTAAAAAATATCTTCAATACAAAGATTTAATCTTTGAAAAAACTGGACTAATTTTAAGTCCTTATTTCTCAGTATTAAAGATGCGTTGAATCCTTGATAATGTTCCTAGAGCTAATGAATTATTGAAACAAAAAAGATTAGCATTTGGGACCATTGATTCTTGATTATTATATAAGTTATCAAATCAAAAAATGCATTGTACAGATCACACTAATGCATCTAGAACAATGTTATTTAATATTAATAATTTATCTTGAGATGATGAGTTATTAAAGATCTTTGATATTGATAAAGAATGTTTAGCAACCATTAAACCATCAGCTGATTTTTATTGTGAAATCGATAATAACATTATTGATAAATTAGATGCAAATAAAACTCCTATTACATCTTTATGTGGAGACCAACAGGCTAGTTTATTTGGTCATCAATGTTTTTTAAAAAATGAAGCTAAAGCAACATTTGGTACCGGTTGTTTTGTTTTGATTAATGTTGGTAATCAAAGAATGGATTTCAAGGATAGATTAATCTCAACCCTAACAGCAACTACTAAAGATAAAGTAGCATATGCTTTAGAAGGTGCAGTGTTTAATGCAGGTGTTGTGGTTCAATGATTAATCAATAACATTAAATTAATTTATCATGATTCAGAAATCGATTGATATGCTAATTTAAGTTTAAACAATAAACCATTGTATAAAAATGATTTATACTTTATTCCAGCTTTAAATGGTTTAGGAACTCCTTATTGAAACCCAGATGTCAAAGGTGCTATCTTTGGATTAAGTTATAATACAAAGAAAGAAGACATCATTAAAGCTAGTATTGAAGGTATTGTTTATCAATTAGTTGATATTATTAATATCTTTAATTCTAAAGAAGGGAATAAACTAACTAAATTAGAATTAGATGGTGGTTTAACAAATAGTGCATTCTTAAACCAATTCATTGCAGATATGTTAAACATTACTGTTCAAAAACAAAGTAATTATGAAATTACTTCATTAGGTTCTTGTTTTTTAGCAGCGATCGGTAATAATGATTTAGATATTCAAAACATTACTAAATATGTTGATGTGAGTTATCAACCTCAAATCACTAAAGAAACTAGACAAAAACTATATCAAGGTTGATTAGAATGCATCAAGAAAATGTTATAGGATAAAGAAAACAACCCAAGGTAAACATATCCCCCAATAGTGGACAACTGTCAAACTATGAAAGGATATGTTTTT
>JAHHTF010000036.1 GCA_020024775.1 Ureaplasma sp.
ATTTATTACAAAGGAGAAATTAAATATGAAGAAAAGTAAAATTATGGCCATAATTTTATCAGCAGCAATGTTAACTTCAATTCCAAAAGTTAATACATTAGCTAAAACTAACAATAATATAAATGGCAAAACTATAGTAAGTGATACTATAGAAAATTTTCAAAATGCATGTATTGTTAGTAAAACTGGAAGTGTAAAAATAACAGATTATAAAGGAAATACAATTCATACTTCTACAACAGGAGAAATGATTAAAGTTTATAGAAAAGAAGGAAATAAATATTTAGTAATATTAAATAAATATGGAATCAAAGGATACGTTGATAGTTCAAATGTTTTATTTATTAAATCTGCTGATATTAATAATATAACTAGAATGAATAGATTAGGTTCAGTTATTAATGTTAGTAGTTTTGTAAATGTTAGAAAAGAACCATCAATGAAATGTGATGTTATTGATTTACTTACAAATGGAACTAACATAAGAATAACTGGAAAAACTGGTCAATGGTATAGAGTTAGTGTTAATGGATTAAAAGGTTTTATTTTTGAAGAGTATGTAAAAGAAGGACAAGCTTCTAAACAATCAGTTGCACACAAGACAGCATGGAAAGGTGATAACCAAGAACCAGTAATTCACAATGTTGATAATAATGGAAAAGGACATCAATGGAAAGGTGACACTATAGTTAGTCCAGCACATAAAGATGTTGCTCAATCACATAAAGATGTTGCACCTATAGTTAATCCTACTGATAAGAGTGATGTCAATAAAATAGATTTAGGCGGAGATAAAACTCCTGCTCATAAACATGATTCTGTAGCTCCTGCTCATAAAGATGTTGCACCTGTACATAAAGATGAAACAAAACCATCAAAAGGTGAAACACATGTTATAAATCCAGATAAACAACATCAAGACAAAGAACATGGTGAAACAGTTCATACAGGAAATAAAGGTGATGGTCAAACTATTCATATAGGAGACAAGCATGAAGGTACTGTAATAGATCATGGAAAAACTCCAGACGTCAAACCAGTAGTTAAACCAAATGTGAAACCAGATTCAGAAAAGCATGATAGTGCTAAACCATCAACAGATAAAGATGGAATACACACAGGTACAAAGGGACATGAAGGAATACATACAGGAGACAAAAGCACTAATGTAGTTAAACCTGATGTAAAACCAATGCCTGCACCAACACTAACTGCTCATGATGTAAGAATAGCTGAAGGAGTTCCATTTGATTATTCTTCATTAAAAGCACAAGCTAATGAAGGAGCTAAGATTACTTATAGTGGAATGCCAGATACAAAAGTTCCTGGAACTTATAAAGTAGTTGTAACAGCAACAAACAGTCAAGGAGCAAAAACACAAACTATAGTTCATGTAACAGTTGTTGATATGACTCCATCACTAAGTGCTAAGAACTTAAGAGTTAAAATAGGACAACCTTTCAACTATAGTGAATTACAAGCTAAAGCAGAAGGATGTCAAATAACTTATAGTGGAAATGTAGATACTAACAAACCTGGTGAATATCCAGTAATAGTTACTGCTACAAATAAAGATGGTGGAAAAACAACAGTAAAAGTTAATGTAACTGTATTTGATGTTGCACCTACAATTATAGGAACAGATTTAAATTTACCTTATGGGCATGAATTTAATTCTAATATGCTAGGATTAAAAGCTACATCTTGCACAGGAAAGAATTTAACTGATTCTATTAAATTAGTAAATGGTTCAGTAGATGTAAACAAAGCTGGAAGCTATAAATTAACTTATAGTGTAGCTGATGAATTTGGAAAAACTTCTGAAATAACATTAACAGTTACAGTTGGAGCAAAACCAGCACCAGTTGTGAAACCAGATGTTAAGCCAGATGTTAAGCCAACACCTGTAAAACCAGAGGTTAAACCAGTTGTAAAACCAGATGTTAAGCCAGTTGTAAAACCAGCACCTGTTATAAAATCAGAAGACCATGTTTACTTAATACAGGGTTCAACTTTCTTAACAAGTATGTTACATGCAACTGCAACAGAGAATGCGAAAATAACTTATGCAGGAACTGTAGATACAAGTAAAGTAGGAGATTATAAAGTAACTATAGTTGCAACAAATTCAGATGGAGTTCAATCAACTAAAGTTGTTACAGTAACTGTAAAACCACAACCTCATGTTGATATTCCAGCACCAGTTGTAACAGTTCAAAATCCAATAGTTAATTTAACTCAAGGTGAATCCTTTAATACATCTATGATAGGAGCAAAAGCTACAGTTCAAGGAAAAGAAATAAAAGTGTCATATGATGGAACAGTAGATACTGCTAAGCCTGGAACATACCACATAACAGTAATAGCAAAGAATTCTGATGGTGATGTAACAACTAAAGAAGTTACAGTAAATGTTAAAGCGGCACCATTACCAGCACCTGTTATATCAATAACTAATCCAAATATAGTTATAACACAAGGTAATAAATTCTCTAATGATATGTTAGGAGCAAGTGCAACTGTTAATGGAAATAAAGTAAATGTTTCATATAGTGGAAATGTAGATGTTAACACTCCTGGAACTTATACAGTAACAGTAACAGCAGATAATGGACAAGGACTTACTTCAACTAAAACTGCAACAGTAACCGTTAAAGAAATTAAATTACCAGCTCCTGTAATCAATGGACATGACGTTACAATTAATGTAAATGATGCATTTGACAATTCAATGTTAGGAGCAAGTGCAACAGTAGGAGATAAAGCAGTTGATGTTTCATATAGTGGAAATGTTCTACAAAATAAACCTGGTGTTTATAAAGTAACTGTAAGTGCTGTAAATGCACAAGGAACAAAAACTGAAAAAGTATTTACTGTAAAAGTAGACGATACAGCTCCAACATTAGTAGCACATAACTTTGAAATGATTCAAGGCGGAATATTTGATATATCAGATTTAAATATCCAAGCTACTTCAGCAACTGGAAGAGACTTATCTAAAGAAGCTAAAATAGTAAGTGGCTCAGTTGATGTTAATACTCCTGGAACTTATGACTTAACTGTTCAAGTAACAGATGCTTATGGAGAGTCAACTTCTCAAAATGTAACTGTAACAGTTAAAGAAAGAAAATTAGAAGTACCAGTTATTTCAATAGCTAATCCAAATATAGTTATTACTCAAGGAGATGCATTTAACAATTCAATGATAGGTGCAACTGCTACTTGCGAAGGGAATCCAGTAGATGTTCAATATAGTGGAAATGTTGATACTTCAAAAGCAGGAACTTACACAGTAACTGTAACTGCTACTAACAGTCAAGGAACAACATCATCAAAAGATGTAACTGTAACTGTTAAAGAAAAGCAAGCAGAGTGGAAATGGATAGATAAAGAAAAAGGAATAGGTGAATATAAAGGGGTAACTTATTACACTAATCAACAAATGATTCAGAAGATGGTTAATGATGCTACATTTGACAAGATAAATGAGTTTAGGGAACAACAAGGAAAAACTGCATTTGTACGTAGTAATGCTTTAGATGAGATGTCTCATTGGAAAAACGAGAATATGATTAAATATGGATATTATGCTCATGCTTGTGGAGGAACAAATAATCCATTCTACGGACTACACACTAATCAGGTATTTGGACCACAGATAAGTTTCTCAGGTTGGTGTGAGAATTTAGCAGGAGCAGGATCTAATGGAAGTACAGAAATATTTGAGAAATATGGAATAGCAGCATTTAGTAAACAAGATATTGATAATTGTGCAGCTAGTTGTGTAAATGGTTGGATAAACTCACCATTGCATAGAAAGAATATGTTAGGTGATTATAAATACTGTGGTGTGTGGACAGGAGCAAATATTAGAACAGATAAATATAGAAACGTTTCATTAGGTGGTTTTGCAACAATGAATGCAGCTAATGCAGATAGAGAAGCTGGTTCAATTGATCCATTAACTTGGGAAACTAAACCTGGAAAAGTTATACCAATACCTAACAGCTTAAATACTCCAAATGCTTCACAAGCACAAGCTTGGGCTAAAGAGCATGGCGGACAAAATTCTTCTGATAAAAAAGATGCACAAAAGCAAGCAGAATGGAAATGGATAGATAAAGAAAAAGGAATAGGTGAATATAAAGGAGTAACTTATTACACTAATCAACAAATGATTCAGAAGATGGTTAATGATGCTACAT
>JAHHTF010000037.1 GCA_020024775.1 Ureaplasma sp.
TACTGGAAGGTATTTCAAGCCTCTCAAAACAACAGATATCCCACTTCCGCCACCAATAACTACTACTTTTGGTTTTTTATTCATAACTCCTCCCATTCAATTTTATCCCTCTATATTATCCCTCAAAATCAACAAAAAATCAAGCAGTGAACCTCTCCTTCTTAAAGCTTTCAACTTTTGAAGTGGAAGCTTCATTTACTGCCATTTTTAACAATTTTGTAGCTAAATTATCTGTCTCTAAATCTATTGCTGATGCACTATTTTTATCTAATTTTCTTTACTTAGAAATTTCAATTGTTGTTTAATTGTTCAGTACATTATTTTTCACCTCCTCTTCATTAAATTCTATGCATTAATTATACCTTTTTAATACTTAATATACAATTTTTTTCCAATTCATCTCCCACCCAAAGAGGTGGGAGTCTTCTTGGAGATTTTAAGGTAAAATAATAAAAAAATAAAGAGGAAATGAAATCAATAAGTGAAAATTACTGATTTACAATCCCTCTTTTTTATTATTCTTTTTCTTTCTCTAAATTGTCTTTCTTTAACAATAAAATTATCAATAATATTCCAACTGCAAGTCCCCAAGCAGCACCTTTTACTGCAATTACAGCTGCAATAACTCCAGCTATCCCCATGTCAACATGTCTTCTACACATACTCATAGCTAATCTTGTACAAACAAATCCTTGAACTAATAATGTTAAAGATAGAGCTACTGGTAAAGTAGGTTTAACTAAACTAACTATAGGAATTATTGATACAGATAGGAATGTTGAAAATCTAAAAGTTCCAACTCCACTATATACTGAATCCATAGCTTCTCTTCCTTCTTTATATCTTTCAAAAACTGCAGCTGATACAGCAGCCCATAATGGTCCACATAGAGGAACATATGGTATGAAAATTCCTTCTATAAGATTTCTTATCCCACTGATCAAATTTGAACGATTTGAGTTAAACTCTATTTTTTCATCGGTTCTTATCTCATCAGCTTCATTAAGAAGAGCTCCACTTGTTATGAAATCTCCAAATGCTATAATATATACCATTATCGCCATAGGAATTGCTTGAATGAAATATTGTGCACTTGGAACTCCTACTCCGAAAATACTCACCGAATGATAGATTTTAGCAAATTCAGGAATCTTAATTACTGTCCCGATTTCAATAGTTGGTAAAGGAAGTTCTTTAAATATAGGTGCTACGAATATTCCAACTATTACAGCTGGTAACATTCCATATTTACCTAGCATTTCAGCTATTGGATGTTTCTTTCTCCAATCTTTAAATTTTTCTGAAAATAACAAGAAGAATGATAGTAATCCTCCAATAGCTACTGAATATGGATATAAAGTAAATCTACCTTTTATCCCAAACTCTCCAATTACAGCTGCAAATCCTGCTCCTAATAAAATTCCGGCTTTTAATGACACTGGTAATACTTTCATTAATTTCCCTGCAAATCCTGTAATTCCCATAAAAAAGAATATAAGAGCAACTAATAATTGTAATGCTATCAATGCTTGTATTCTCTCAAGACCTATTGGGAATTTAAGCAAATATGCCATTGTTAATGGAATAGAAGGAGTTATCCATCCAGGAACAACTGGATCTCCTAATAGAGAGTGTAAATTATATAATAGTCCATTGATAATAACCATTGACCATGCAAGTTCAAAAGGAATTCCCAAAACATCTATCAATATCGGAATAGCACCCAAACATGTAGCACACATCAATACCCCTTGAATTCCTTCAGAAGCTTCTAATTTATAATGAATCATAGGAATCCTTAATTTAAAAGTCCTAACTTACAATAAGGTTGCTCATATCCTATTTCTCTACTCAGCATAATTTTTCCTCCTTGGTATTATGTATTTTAATCTATTTGCTTCTATTTTCTAAAATAAATTCTTCTAATACTTCCTCTAAACTTTCTTGACTTGTTATATAATAGAGCCTGTTTCTCACATGAAATTCTTTGATTGAAGCACAATTTACCAAGCATCCTGAAATAACAAAGACAATATCATATTCTTTATGATCTTCAACATCTTTAATTGAACAATTTTTATCAATTAAATTTAGTGTTTTTGTTAGAGAATTAGCTACCTTTTTTCTATCATATCTTGGATTACATCCACCACAAAATTTTATCCCTATCAACATCATAAATTCCTTCTAATTTTTAATTAAAATTTGCTTGGCAAAATTTAATAAATCCTCACTTACCTCATTAAGAACTTGTATCTTCTTAACTTTTGGAAAATCTTTCTGAATCATTTCTAAAAATATCTCTTCTATTTCAACAATAGCTGAGGGACACCCACTACACTTTCCCAACATCTTAACTTTTAAAATATTAGTGCCAATATCATATGAGACTACTTCTATTCCTCCACCATCGTTTTCAAAATATTTAGCTATATCTCTTTCGATTTTTTCTTTAAGTCCACTTTCTACTGAGTTACTTATCATTTTGACACCCTCTTTAATATTTAATTATAGTGTTTTAAATCTCTTTAATGCCTCTTGCGTCAACTTTTCTCTAAAATCTGGATGTGCTATCGCAATCAATGCTTTTGCTCTTTCACGTAATGTTTTTCCTTTCAAGTGAGCTATTCCATATTCAGTTATTATATAGTCAACATCATTTCTACTAGTTGTAACTACTGCTCCTTCATCTAATATTGGCACAATTTTTGAAATTGTTCCCTTTGCAGCAGTTGATGGAAGAGCTATTATTGATCTACCTCCTTTTGACATTGTAGCTCCTCTTACAAAATCTACCTGTCCTCCTGTTCCACTAAACTGCTTTCCTTTTATACTTTCAGAATTAACTTGTCCCATCAAATCTACTTGAATTGCTGAGTTAATTGAAACCATATTATCATTTTGTGCTATAACAACTGGATTATTTACATAATCAACTGGATGTAACTCAACTTCTGGATTATTATCAACATAATCGTATAATTTTTTAGTTCCCATCAAAAAACTAACTATTGACCTCCCTTTATTCAAAGTTTTTCTTTTATTTGTTATAACTCCTAAATTCACTAAATCTACCACTCCATCAGAGATCATTTCTGAATGTATTCCTAAATCCTTTTTATCAGTTAAGAAAAGTAATACCGCATCTGGAATTGCTCCAATTCCTAATTGCAATGTATCTCCATCTTGAATAAGACTAGCACAATGTTCTCCTATTGCTTTTTCTATTTCTCCTATTTTAGGAAGTCCTAGTTCCATTATCTCTTCATCTTTTTCAACTAAAACATCTATTTCAGAAACATGGACAAAAGCAGCTCCTAAAGTTCTTGGAATAAATTTATTAACTTGAGCTATAACTAATCCTGCTTTTTCTACTGCACGTTTTGTATAATCACAAGAAACTCCTAAACTACAATATCCATATTCGTCTGGAGTTGATACAGAGATTAAAGCAACATCTACTGATAAAGTTTTTTCAAATAATGAAGGGATTTGATAAAAGAAAGATGGTGTAAAATCTGCTTCCCCTATATTTTCTACTTCTCTTGTTGATCCACCTAAAAATAAACTATTTAATTTAAAATGTCCCTTCATTTCAGGTTTTACAAATCCACTTTTCCCCATCGCTACAAGTTGAACTATTTCTACATCCTGATATGCTTTATAATTTTCCACCATTTTATCAACTAGATACATAGGTTCACCTACAGCATGTTGTAAAACTACTCTATTTCCAGATATTATATACTTCACTGCTTCTTCAGCTGTCTTTAATTTCTTTTGATATTCTACTTTCCACTCCATCTATATTTACCTCC
>JAHHTF010000038.1 GCA_020024775.1 Ureaplasma sp.
AAAACATATCCTTTCATAGTTTGACAGTTGTCCACTATTGGGGGATATGTTTACTCTCTTTTTATTTCAATTAATTATTTTGAACAACATTCGTCATCACAGCATTCGTCGTCTTCACAACAACAGCAGTGATTTTCGTGGCAGCATTCGCAGTCTTCAGAACAGCAGTCGTCATCATCACAACAACAGTTTTCTGTACCACAACATTTACCTTCGTGTTCATGTCCATGGTGGTGTTCGTGGTGGTGTTCATGTTCTGAACTACAACAAGAATTTGTTCCACAGCATTTATTTTCAGTCATCTTAAACTCCTTTCTAAGAAAATGAGTATTAATATTATATAATAAATTACAACTAATGGTAGAAATTTAAGGAGCATTATGGAGATTTTTAAACCAAGTTCAATTGTTAAATTAAACATATCAAAAAACTTTAAACTATATAAACCACAAAGCATTAAATTGAAATTAGAACCTGAAGTTATTCTAACTGAAGAACAAATTCAAGATTTAATGTTACAAAAACCAAAAAAGAAAAAACAATCTATTTACTTAGGGAATGTTAAGCAATATTCTGATGAAGAAGAAACTAAGAAAAGCAATCTTGACAAATCAATTGAAAGAGTTTCTAATTTATCATTCTCTGATGAATTAGATAATATTGTTAACCAATCTTTTGTTTTAGAATCTTTTTCGAAAACTAAAAACTTTTCATTGTCTCCAAATGAAACTTTAGATAAATTAATTCATGAAACTAAGAAAAAGAAAAAACTAAAAAATCATATTGATGAAGAAAAGTTATACAAAGCATTTAGTCATTTTGATTTAGAAGATCATGAAATGGATGAAATCTTTAAAACATTAGCTGATAATGATATCATTATTGATCCAAATGAAGAGTTCCAAAAATCTTTATCTAAAAAAGAAAACTATGGAATCTATGATACTGAAGAAAAAGTTTCGTCTAAAAAAGTTTATTTCCCAATGACTGAAAGAACCCAAGATGGGACTAAAAACTTCTTGTTTGATTTAGCTGACTCTAAAATCTTATCTAATGAGGAAGAAGCTAAACTTTCTCAATTATTAGTTAATGGTGACCCAGAACAAAAACAATATGCTACAAGTCAATTCTTTACTTCTAACCTTAGATTAGTAACATCTGTTGCAAAGAAATATTTAAACAGAGGATTAGAATTTGAAGACTTGATTCAAGAAGGTTCTCAAGGGTTATTAAAAGCGATTTCTAAATTCGATGCTTCTTTAAAAAACAAATTTAGTACATATGCAACTTGATGAATCAGACAAGCAATCACTCGTGCTATTGCAGATCAAGCCAGAATCATTCGTATTCCAGTGCATATGGTTGAAACAATTAACAAACTTGGTAAAGCTGAAAGAAAGCTTACTCAAGAATTAGGTAGAGCTCCAAATAACACAGAATTGTTTAATGAAATTGGTGGTAGAAAATCTGGATTAACTGTGAAAAAGATTTCTGACATCAAGAAGGTGAACAATGTTCCAGTTTCTTTAGATAAACCAATTGGACATGATGAAGAATCACAATTTGCAGACTTTGTCCAAGAAACAAATATTGAATCTCCAGATGAATTTGCACACAGAGAAATGGTGCATAAAGAATTACAAGAACTACTTAGAAAAGTTCTTACTCAGGAAGAAGAAGAAATTATTAAAATGAGATATGGTCTTCCTCCTTATGATAAACCAATGCAATTAGAAGAAGTTTCTGATGTCATGAAAATGAGCAAAGAAAAGATTAGACAAATTGAATCTAAAGCGATTAGAAAAATGAAACACCCTTCTAAATCATCTAGACTAAGAGCTATCTTTAAAAATGAATAAAAGATTAAATGCAATATCTACTTTAATTAATGATGTTGATAGTGTGATTGATGTAGGATGTGATCACGCTTATTTATCAATTTATTGTTTAGAAAATAACAAAGCTAAATTCTTTTATAATGTTGATGTCAATCAAGGTCCATTATCAGCAGGATTTGAGAATGCTAAAAAAAGAAACCTTGATACTAAATGCAAGTTCATTTTAAACGATGGACTAAAGGATTTAGATATATCAGCTGATGTATTAGTGATTGCTGGAATGGGTGGAGCAAATATTATTGATATTTTATCTCATGCTAAGAATCAATATCATAAATATATTGTTCAACCCAATAACAATACTAAAAAAGTTAGAGTATTTTTAAAAGAAAATAATTTTAGTATTACTAATGAATTATTAGTAAAAGAAAATGATGTCTTTTATGAAATCATTGAGTTTTCAAAATCCGCAAAACAATCTAATATCATCGATGATGTTGATTGCTATATAGGCCCAATTCTAAAACAGCAAACTTCAGATTTGTTTTATGAATATTTAACCTATAAACAAAAACAATTTTCTAAATTTATTGATAGAACAACCAACCAAGATATCATTAATGAAAATACAATAATAACAAATCTATTACTCAACTCTAAAGGACTTTAAGGTCCTTTTTATTTTTGCTAAAGCACTTTTAATTAACGTTTCATTTCAGTTCATGTATTTATGTCTAAGCTGTTTGTAATCAAAGTTGTTTAAGAAATAATCTTCAAACAGTTTCTTTTCAATTTTAGAAAACTTATTGATTAAATCAGAGTTTCTTTCTAATAACAAACTTGCTTCTAATTTATTGTTGATTTTGATATGATCATTACTTGTGAAGTTTTCATTTCTTTCATCGCATACTCATGATTCTTCAATTAGGTTCGATCATAAAAATTGTTTATTAGTTTTTGATTGTCTGATTAAAGCAATCATCTGTTGTTTAATTAAAAAGATAATCAATTTCTTGAACCAATATTTCTCAAACATTTCTTTCTTGATTTTCTTTAATTGTAAAAATGATAAATAGATGTAATAATATACATCATTAACATCATCAAAGATATTGTAACGTTTGATGATTGAATAACAAAATCTTGAGGTTCAATTGAGATTTCTAGTAATTAAATATTCAAGAAATAATTTGTCCTCAGAAATGATTAATTCATAACATATTTTTGTACTGTTTTCCATATGCACCTCATATAAATTAAATCAAGAATTAGTGTCAAGACTTATTGATAAAATATCAAATATTTATAAAAAAATTCTTATATAATAATATATTATGATTTATGTTTTATACACCTCAAACTCATTATCTTGCAACAAAGCATTAAGATTTTTTGCAAAGAATAACATCAATATTCAAAAAATAAATCTGGTTTCTCACAGCATTGATGAGAAGATGATTTATGATATTCTATATTTAACTGAATGTGGATTTGATGAAATCATTAATAAGAAACACATATATTTAGTAGAAAACAAAATTGATATAAGCAAGGTTCGAGTAAAACAAATGGTGCACATTTTAGAACATGAACCATTGATATTAAAAAAACCAATCATTCTTCAATACAAAGATAATCACCCTTATCGATTAATGATTGGTTTTAATAAGGATGATATTAAGATTTTTTTAAGAGGTGAGTAAAATGATTTTTAGTATCGTTACCAATAATATAGATTCATTAGAAGATTATAAGAAAGAAGTATTATCATTAAGTAATCAACTTGTATATAGTGAAACAATCACTAATCAGGTTGAATATATTTTTGTGTTTGGTGGAGATGGGTATTTTTTAAGTCAAATCAAAAAATACCTTAATACTTCAATTAAAATGATTTTAATTAATAAAGGAAGATTAGGTTTTTTAAGATCCTATCTTAATGAATTAGACTC
>JAHHTF010000039.1 GCA_020024775.1 Ureaplasma sp.
CATAGAAAAAGTGGGTCCCTTCTTTTCGGTTCCCACAAAATTTCCTAATTACCCATCATAGTTGTGTTTTAATCTAATATTGCCTTGTAGGTTATTGCATCCATAGAAAGCATATTCATTGATTTCTTCGATGTTATCTGGAATGATTAGTTCTCCTTTTAAAGAACTACAATTATAAAAAGCAAAAGCTTGGATTACTTTGATGGAGTCAGATAGCTTTAATTCACAATTTAAATTAGTTTTATTGATGAATGCTTTAAAACCAATTTCATCAATGTTATCTAAATTTAGGTTTGTTGTTGAATGGTTACAGCCTATGACTTTGTAATTGTTATTAGATGTATCTATTAGTAAACCATTAGAAACTATGTATTTATTTGAATTAGATTTGAAATCAAATTTTGTGTTAACAAAAGCATCAGTGTCAATTGATTCAATTGATTTAGGGATAGTTATAGTTGTTATTAAATTATTTGTATAGCTAAATGCTTCTGTTTCAATTACCTTTAATGATTCAGGTAAGATTAAATCTCCTTTTAAAGATTCACAATTACTAAAAGCATTGGTTTCGATTACTTCTAATTGGTTACTTAATGTAATAGATTCAAAGTTAATACAGTCACAAAATGCACTATCCTTAATAACTTTAACATTATTTGAAATAACTAATTTTCCTTTAAACCCTGTTAATCTATAAAAGGCTTCTGGTGGGATTTCAGTTAATGATTCAGATAGTTTCAAATTAGTGAAATTGAAACATTCTGAAAAGCAACCAAAACCAATTTCTTTCACAGAATTAGGAATCACTAATTCACCTTTTAAATTAGAACAGCCTGCAAAAGCATATGGACCAATGTATTCTAATGATTCAGGAAGTTTTAATTCTGAATCAATGTTTTCACAATAAGCAAATGCATTGTCTTGAATTCTAATGACTGAATAAGGAATAAATAATTTTGAATGGATATTAGAATTATTCACAAAAGCAGCATGAGATATTTCTAATAACTTTAATGTAGTATTATTATCTAACTTAACATTGCCTTCATGATCATCAGCTAAAATCAACTCATCGATTTCTTGTTTTAAATCATGAATACCAACAATTTTTAAACCATCAATATTGTTTATTTTGATAGGTTCATAAATTAAATTATTTTTGATAAATTGTGTTTGTTTCATCATTAACTCCTTTATTTAAATCTTAGCAAAATAAAAACAAAGTCCTTGAACTTTGTTTTAAATTATGATTGATTATTTGATTATGATTAGATCTTTTTTATCATCGAAGTCGATAGTATATTCTTTTTGTTTTGTGATTTTGTTTTCAACAATAGCTTCTGCTAATTGAGTTTCAATATTCTTTTGAATTCATCTCTTTAATGGTCTTGCACCATAGATGTCATCATAACCTCTTTTAGCAGCGATTTCAATTGTCTTAGGAGTGAATTTGATGTTTAAATCATTTTCTGATAATCTTGTAGATAATTCATCAAAGAATTTTTGACTAATTTCTAAGATAACTTTTTCACTTAATGGATTAAATACTACAATTTCATCAATTCTGTTGATTAATTCTGGTTTTAAGTATTTGTTTAATTCATCCATTACTTTGGCTTTATTGTTTTCTAAGATTTCTTTAGCACCAATGTTTGATGTTAAGATAATGATAGTGTTTTTGAAGTTGATTGTTTTTCCTTGTGAGTCTTTGATTTCACCTTCATCAAGGATTTGTAATAAGATGTTTAGAACATCTGGATGAGCTTTTTCAATTTCATCAAATAAAACAACACTATATGGTTTTCTTCTAACTGATTCAGTTAAAGCACCAGGTTGATCAAAACCAACATATCCTGGAGGTGCACCAATTAATTTAGACACTGAGTGTTTTTCCATGTATTCACTCATATCTAATCTAATAAGGTTTTTAGTTGTGTCAAATAAACAAGTACATAAGGCTTTAGAGATTTCAGTTTTACCTACCCCAGTAGGTCCAATGAATAAGAATGAACCAATTGGCCTGTTTGGATCGTTGATTCCAACTCTACCTCTTAATACTGCATCTGCTACTAGTTCAATTGCTCTATCTTGACCTTTAACATATTTGTGTAATTCATCTTTTAAACTCAATAGTTTTTCTTTTTCAGATTCAACAATTTTGTTTAAAGGAATTCCTGTTGCTTTTGAAATAACTTCAGAGATTTCTTTTTCAGTTACTAAATCTGAAACCAATTGGTCTCTTGATTTAATAGTTTCTTCAAGTTCGTGTTTTTGTTTTTCAAGGTTTGGAATAGTTGCATATAAAATTTCAGAAGCTTTGGAATATTCTCCTAATGATTGAAGTCTATCAACATCTTTCTTAGCATCTTCAATTTTTTGTTTTAAATTATTAAGTTTTTCGTTTTCTCTTCTTTGTTCTTGTCAAACAGAATCAAGTTCTTTTTGTTTAGTAGTTAGTTTTTCTAATTCTTCTTGAACTTGTGTTAATCTAGCTTTGGTTTTAGGATTACCTTCTTTTTCTAAAGCTACTTTTTCTGTTTGTAAATGCATTATTTGTCTATTGATAGTATCTAGTTCAGCAGGCATTGAACTAATTTCAATTTGGATCTTAGCACAAGCTTCATCAATTAGATCAATGGCTTTATCTGGTAAATATCTATCAGTAATATATCTATCTGATAAGTCTACAGCAGCTACTAAAGCAGAGTCAGAAATCTTAACTCCATGGAATAGTTCTCATTTTTCTTTTAAACCTCTCATGATGGTTAAAGCTTCTTGTTTAGTTGGTTCAGAAACAATAATCTTGCTCATTCTTCTTTCTAAAGCAGAATCTTTTTCAATATTGTCTCTATATTCTTTTAATGTTGTTGCACCAATTAATTTGATTTCCCCACGGGCCATCATAGGTTTTAAGATGTTAGCAGCATCCATTGAACCTTGGTTCTTACCCATTCCTACTAATTGGTGGATTTCATCAATGAATAAAATAATCTTTCCTTCAGATTTCTTAACTTCATTAATAATGTTTTGTAATCTTTCTTCAAATTGCCCTTGGTAAGAAGCTCCAGCAATTAATGAAGATAATGATAGTTCTCAGATTTCTTTATCTTTTAAAGAATCTGGAACATCTTTATTCACAATTCTTTGAGCTAATCCTTCTACAATAGCAGTTTTACCAACCCCTGGTTCTCCAATTAGAACAGGGTTGTTTTTATTTTTTCTATTAAGGATTTCGATTACTCTTCTAATTTCTTCTTCTCTTCCGATAATAGGATCACTTTTTTTATTAATGGTTTCTTGGTTTAAGTTTCTTGCATAATTGCTAAATAAGTTAGTTTGCTTAATTTCCATGATATATACCTCCTTTAGTAATATTTAATATAATATCACAAAAAAGAAAAAATTAGCACATTAATTTAAAGAGTGCTAATTGCATTTATCTTTAATATAGTATATATATTATCTATATATTATATTAATACTGGGGGTTTTGATGGCCCAAAACGAAATAATGTAAAAAAATGATAAAAAATAAATATTTTTTTTATTTTTAATAAAAATATTATATACTTATATAGTATCTATTCGGGATAATAGCAAAAACTGAATGAAAAATAATGATAATAATTAAAAAAAATTAA
>JAHHTF010000004.1 GCA_020024775.1 Ureaplasma sp.
GGATTATCTTAAATAAGAAATCATTTAAAATTATTAAAGATATTCTTGAAAGATTAGTTAATCTAAACAATATGAGTTGCACAGACAATGAAAATATTATTTCATCAATTAATAGTATTTCATATAAAAAAGAAAATATTTTAAACGGAACCATAATCAGTTGTAATAAATTCAATTTAATGGATTTTTTAAACAACAAAGATATTAAAATCAACCAATTACCATCTTGTGAATTAAACACTAAGTCTCTTTTAAAAATTTCGATATACAAGAATTTGGAAAATTCAATTTCACAAACCAAATCATATAAAATGTTTGAAGACAATCTCAACAACATTTTAAAGAATGATTTTTATGACTTTATCCAAGCAATAAATTATAGTGTTGACAAACAAATCAGTTTTATGGATAACTTAATATTTGAATTGTTTGAATTAAGTATCAAAAAGAATAAACTAATATTCTTAACTATTAATTTAAGTCTTGCTGAAAATTCATACATTAAAACATTAGCAAATAAAATTATTCAATTTATCATCTCTAACAATTTTGTTTTATTCATCAATACATATACATTCACTGATTTCTCACAAAAAGTTATTGAATTTCAAAATTAAATCTTCTCTCCTAATGAAAAAAATAATTATCATCATTGTATTTTTAATAACTGTTATATTGACTTTTTTCGGTGTAGGTTTTGGCATGAAAATAAGTCCAAAAACTCAAGGATTTATTTTCAATGATAACCAACTCTATTTAGCTGTTCCGAATAGCAGTTTAAATAAGAAAAAAGTTATTATCAGTTTTGAAAATAAAAATTATGAATGCTTATGTTATTTCAAGAAAACAGAACAAAATCTTTCATTCTACGAAATTAACTCTCAATTAGAAACTACTACTGTATTTGCTAAGACTAATGTATACTTGCAAAAAATGCCAATTATTAAATATATATTTTGAAAGGATAAAAATGAATAAATTAGAAGCAACTTCCAAACAGAATCTCTTTGCCGGAAGAGCTCCGAATGGAACTTATACAATGACCAATAAATTATTTGGACAATGTTTAGGTCTAGGTATGATTGGACAAACCATGAATAGTATTCTAGAACTGGTGAATCAGATGATTTATAATGCAAACCCAAATAATAAAATTAGAGGTCCTGATAAATACAATGTTAGGGGTTCAACATTCAGAACTAGAATAGGTAGAGGAATGAATAATTCAACTATTACAGTAGGGCCGGAATATTATTAATGACAAAACTTAACCAAGAAATTAAGAAAGAAATTTCTGCTGGCTTTTGAGGGGAAATGATCATTGGTTTAACCATCATAAATGTGATTGTTGGGGTAGTAACCGGAATTGCTAATATTGTAACAAATGCTACAGAATTATCTGAAGTTCAGAATCTCCCTTTAAGCCCAGTAAAAAGTACTTATATTCCAGGTAATATCAAACCTAAACATGTTGTATACTAATAAATAATTTTAAAAATGGGGCAACCCATTTTTTTATATATTATAATGGTTATTTTTATATAATTAATACAATTATAGAAAGGGCTGTTATGAAGATAAATTTAGCAAAAATGTTTAAAATTCAAAATGAGCTAAACCAAAAAATCTTAGAAACACAACACAAAACTTTTGATGAAATTAAAACACGTTCTCATTTAGCATTAATGTGTGAATTAATGGAATTAGCAAATGAAACAAGATGTTTTAATTACTGATCTAAAAAAACAAGAGGTGAAGACTCTGATGTATTAGAAGAGTTTGCAGATGTATTGTGTTTTATTTTCTCTGAATGTATTATGTATAAAGTTCAAGATTCAGATGAACTAGAATTAAAAGATGATGAGTTAGAAACAAAAGACAATATTGAATTAACAGATGGGTTCTTAGAATTAATCAATCTATATACTCAAATCAAAGATAAACAAACATGTTTAAACTTTGTTAAAAAATTATTTGTTCTAGGTTATGGATTAGGATATAACTTTGAACAAATTCAAACAGCTTATGAAAATAAATGCTTAAAAAACCATAAAGTTCAAGAAAGTTTTAAGGAATAAGAATTATGAAAGAAATTAAAATTAATATTAGTGATGAAGCATACGAAAATCTAAAATCAGAATTAAAAAGTATTCAAAAGGTTTTCCCAGATACAAAATTAGAACAATTAATTGTAGATATCATTGACATTCACATTAAAACCAAAAATGATTTAGAAACATTCAATCAAGGATTTGCAGATCTATTTGGTAACCCAGGACAACAACCACCTGAAATGCATGAAATGATGGCTAAGTTTATGGAAGCTATGGGAGGTTCATTTAACCCAACAGCTGCTCCAAAGAAACCAGCTAAAACAGCTAAGAAGACAACTAAATCTGATTCTAAAAAAGATGCAGATTTAAATAACGATGACAACGATTTTGACCCTAGAGCAAAATACAGATCTTAATTATGAAATTAATGAATTCATCAACAAAACAACTTGTTGACTTAAATAAAAAAGAAATCAATATTTATAACTGTGGGCCAACCGTTTATAATCATATCCATATTGGAAATGCAAGACCATTAGTAGTTTTCGATGTTTTATATCGTTTCTTATTATCACAAGGTGTTAAAGTAAATTACGTCCTTAACATTACTGACATCGATGATAAGATTATCAAGAAAGCTTTAGAAACTAATAAACCAGAATTAGAAGTATCTGAATATTATTTCCAAGAGTATTCAAAAATTAAATCTAGATTAAATACATTAGAAATGATTAATCCTAAAGTTAGTGATAACATTGATGGAATCATTAGTTTTATTGGCGATTTAATTGATAAAGATTATGCATACAATGTAAATGGAGATATTTACTTTGATACATCTAAAGTAAAAGAATATGGTTGTGTTTCTAATAACAATACTGAAGACTTACAAATTGGAAACAGAATTGCATCAGTAGAAGATAAAAGAAATCCTAATGATTTTATTTTGTGAAAACAAACTAAAGAAGGAATTAAATGAAACACTCCTTGATCTTTAGGAAGACCTGGTTGACACACAGAATGTGTTTATCTAATTAATAAATACTTAGGTAACAAAATTGATATCCATGGTGGTGGAATGGATTTAAAATTCCCTCACCATGAAAATGAAAATGCTCAAAATCTTGCCCACAATGATTGTCACTTAGCTGATATTTGATTACACATTGGAATGATTAATATCAACAATGAAAAGATGTCTAAATCTTTAAATAACTTTATTTTGGTAAAAGACATTCTTGATACTTATACATATCAAGCATTAAGATGATTCTTTTATCAAACATCTTATTCAAATCCATTAAATTATTCAGATGAAATTATGAATAACATGCAACAAGAAGTTAATAAGATTGAAAAACAATTGAATCAAGCTAAAACAAACTTAATTTTAAATTCATACAACATAACTGAAAACCAAACTTTATTGAGCTCAGATTTCATTGATGAACTAAATAAAAACTTAAACCTTACAAATGCAACTACAGTATTATTAAAAGTTTTAAAACAATTAAATCAAGCTATTAGAGCCAAAGAATTTGATCAAGCCAATGAACTATATAACATTGCTAAAAATGAACTAAGAGTTTTAGGAATTGAATTCGAAGATAAATTCAATAATGAAACTTTAAAACTAATTTCTGATTACAAAGATGCAGTACAACAAAAAGACTTTAGTGTAGCTGATAACATTAGAGAAAAATTGATTAATTTAGGAGTTTGATAATGCAATACTTATTTGGTCCTAAAAGTATCAAAGAAGGAATTAGAAATCATTTAGTTAAAGTTAAAAATGTTTATGTAACAGATCAAAAGAAGGATTTAATTAATCACTTAGAACTAAATCATGTTGATTACACAATTGTAAAAAAAGAATATTTCAACAAATGAAATACAACATTAAACCACCAACATTGTATTGCTGAAATTGAAGTTAGTAATATCTTTAGTGATGTTAAAGAATTTTTGAACTCTAAATGAAACAAACATCACGAAGAAACTAATCTAATCATAATCCTTGATGAATTAAATGATCCAAGAAACTTTGGAGCAATTATAAGAACTTCATATGCATTAGGTGTTAAGGCAATTATTTATAAAAAGAATAATCAGGTTCAATTAAATGAACTAGTTGAAAAAACATCATTAGGTGCTTGTCACTTCATTCCATTAATTAAAGTACCTAATTTAAGTAATGCCATCCAGGTTCTAAAAGACAATGGTTATTGAACTTATTGTTCAACATTATCACCACACTCAGAAGACTTCCAACAAGTTCAATACGATAAGAATGTTGCACTAATTATTGGAAGCGAATCAAATGGTGCTTCAAACATTCTTCAAAAGAATGCAGACTTCCACATTAAGATTCCAATGAAGAATGATTTCGATTCTTTAAACGTATCAGTTGCAACTGGAATCTTGATTGCAAAAATCCTAGGATAGATTTAAAAATACTTGGTAGCCCCAAGTATTTTTTATATAATCTTGTTTTCCTTTTTTTCTAATAGATTCTTGATGTTATCTTTGTGTTTATATAAAACTAAACCACTAATTAACAACATCATTACAAAAGGAAATAATGAGTTTAGAAAATAGTTTAATGTA
Source organism: Ureaplasma sp. (assembly GCA_020024775.1). Taxonomy (GTDB): domain Bacteria; phylum Bacillota_I; class Bacilli_A; order Mycoplasmatales; family Mycoplasmoidaceae; genus Ureaplasma. The sequence goes on from JAHHTF010000004.1 coordinate 4,662, forward strand.
TCTATTTTAAAGTAATTGATATCAGTATTTAAAATATATAAATAATTCAATCCAACAATCAATACTAAGAAAGGCATAATAACTGTCATCAATAAAGATCCGATTGATGATATCTTAGTGATTGCTAATGAAATAAATACAATCAATAAACTAATTAAACCTAAGAAAGGTGATAACATAAAGTAGATTGCAATTGAACAAGCAATTCCTTTACCACCTTTGAATTTATAATAAACAGGAAAGACATGTCCTAAAACAACAAATAACCCAGTTAAATAAACTGTATTCTTATAGTTAAATGAATTTGCTGGCATGTATTGATAAAGCCCAAATTCAGCCACCATTCAAACTATAATAATTGGAATGATTGTTTTTAACATATCTAAAAATAAAACTAATATTCCAAGTTTCTTGCCTAACACTCTAGCAACATTACTTGCTCCAGAGTTGCAAGAACCAACTTGGGTAATATCTACATGTTTTTTATTTGCAACAATTCTTGAGAACATTATGCTACCGCATAAATATCCAAGAACCATTCCTAAAAAAATGATAATGCAATAAGCTGATGCACTATTCATTTTCTATACCTCTTCTCAATCCTCACCAATAAACTCAGGATTGAATAAGTTAATTCTATCGTAGTATAATCTACCATCCATGTGATCAAACTCATGTTGTAATACGATTGCTGGATATCCAGATACAACTTCAGTCTTGTGTTGGTTAGTAAATAAATCAAAATAATCAAATGTTATTTCAAATGATCTAGGAACTATTCCTTTGTGTTTTTGAGGAACAGACAAACAACCTTCTCCACCTCTAATAAATGCAACCTTATAAGAAGCTTCCTTAACCTTTGGATTAGCAACTAAATATTTAATTTCTTTTTTAGTTTCTTCATCATAGAAGTGCACATAGCAAACTCTTTTAAGAAATCCAATTTGAACCCCAGTGATTGCTACACCTTCTTCGATATCAAATTTCTTTGCTTGGTTTTCATAACAAGCATCAATATAACTAACTAGTTTTGAGATGTTTTCAAAATCATCTTCACTAAGATTATTAATATCTAGTTCTTCAGACACTGTTCTAATTCTAGGATCATCATCTGTTCAGATTCATTCTTTAGTTGGTTTTAATTTATTATTAATTTTCAATACCATCTTATTTTAACCTCCTTAAATAACTTTTGCTATTCCTAAAATAGATAAAATAATTCCAATGATTAAAACTCCAACAATAATGAATACTCATCATTTATTAGAAATGAAATCATGCATTGTAATCGCTTTGAAAGCATCATCTCATCTTGTTCTTAAAACATAGTATTGGTTCATTAAATCACTAAATTGTTCATGAATTCCATAATATGTTTTTTTAGATGAATGACACAATTCATCTTTATCAAATGGTAATTGTTTTACTTTATTATCTAACATGTCTCATTCTCTGAAGACCTTAACATTTTTACCTAAACTATATGTTAATGTTTGTGTTAGTAATTTATATTTTTTCTTTTCAATACCATCACTTGTTTTGATTTCATTTTGTAATAAGAACTCATACATAACATATGGTAATAATATGTATAGTTCAAATAACAAATATGGATAATAGAAACAATCAAAGTCTTCTGATAAATGATATGATTCCAAATCATAAATATGTTTATTTAATACATCGTAATAAATCTTATCAACATTCTCTTGATTGAATTCTTTGTACTGAAATACAAAGTTTGTTTTTTCAATTCAATCCTTTAAAGTCTTTTGAAACTCAACAACCTCAAAGTTAAAATTTACAAACTTATCACTTTCTACTTTTTGTTTATGAACAAAATAGTCATGATAAAAATCAAAAAATTTAAACATCTCTGTGTTTATCTTTTTTGACAAAATTTTTAATTCATTAAATAATAACTTTTGATCTTTTTCCATAGTTTAAATTATATATAATACTTTAATTAAAAAATATTTTTAAAGCATTCTCTTTCATAATATTATTAAATTCATCTAAATCCATATTTCTTAATGATGCAATATATGTATTTGTATATATTAAATAATTAGAATTATTAACTTTACCACGCATTGGTGTGGGTGATAAATATGGTGCATCAGTTTCTGTAATAATCTTTGATAAATCAACTTGTTTGATTGCATCTTGTAGTTCAGATGCATTCTTATATGTAACTACTCCAGGGATTGATAAATAGCAACCCATATCAATATAAGTATTAGCTAGTTCAATGCCTTTGTTATAGCAATGAATAATCACTTTAATTTCAAAAGGCATATATTGTTTTAGTACCTCAATCAATTGTTCATGAGCATCACGAACGTGGATCATTAAAACCAATTTATATTTGATACATAATTCAATTTGTTTCTTAAATCATAATATCTGAGATTCTAATTTTGAATCATCATGATATAAATCTAATCCGCATTCGCCAATACATTTAACTTTGTCTTGGTTTTCTAAATACATTTGTTCTAATGCATTAATTGTTTCATCAACTAATGTATCATCTAAAATATCACAAGGATGAATTCCAATACTACAAACAAAGTTATCTGATAATCTAGATTGTTGAATTGCTATCTTAGATGTATTTAAATCAACTCCTACAATATTAATTCCAATTTCATTTTCTATATATTGTTTCACTAATTCATCTTGTTCTTGAATTAATGGATCAATATTTAAATGAGTATGTGCATCAAAATATTTCATAATTATTTTCCTAAACAGAAGTTTTTAAATAAATCATCTAAGAAATCATATTCAATTTCCAAGCCTAATAATTTATTAATTTCTTTATGAGCAATCTCTAAATCAGTTGATACTAAATCTAATGTAGCATGATTGTTAACTAAGTTGTTTAATGTATTTTCAATTAATGTTTTAACATGTTCAATGATATTGATTTGTCTTTGAGATTGTAATACTTCAATATCTTTTTTATTTGCAAAGTCATCATAATAAAAGAATGATTTGATTTTATCTATTAAAGGTTGAATATCGTTTTCTTTAGCTGAGATAAAGACTTCATTATCATCTAAACGAAATGCATAACAACCAACCATTAAATCCTTTTTATTAAACACTTTAATATATGTTTTATCTTTTAAGATTTCTTTAATGTTTTCATTTTCTGATTCAGCAACTAGATTCAATCATAAAACTAAGTCAACTTTTTCAATTAACTCAATTGCTTTTTGAATCCCTAGGTTTTCAATTTGATCACTTGAATCAAATCTAATCCCAGCTGTATCTAGAAGTTTTAATGTGACTCCATCTAAATTAATTGTTGCTTCCACAATATCTCTTGTTGTTCCAGGGATGTCAGAAACAATTGCTTTTTGTTCTCTACATAAAGCATTTAATAAAGTTGATTTACCAACATTGGGGTTACCAACGATTGCTACTTTGATTCCTTGGTTTAAAGGAATAAACTTTTTAGATTCAATTAATAGTTTGTTTAATCTAACTAAAATTGATTCAAGGATTTCTTTTACTTGTGCATCTGTTACTTGAGGAACATCATCAAATTCTGGATAATCAATATTCACTTCAATCTGACCAAGAATTTTAAACAAATCTTGTTTAATTTCTTGTAATGTTCTTGATGTGTTTCCACTTATAGCATTGATTGCTCCTGACACTGCAATATCATTAGTGGCAAACACTAAATTATTAATAGCTTCAACTTGAGATACATCAATCTTTTTATTTAATAAAGATCTTTGACTGAATTCTCCGGGTTGAGCCATTACTGCACCATTCTTAATTAATAAGTTTAATATCTTATCAGATACATAAACTCCACCATGGCAATTGATTTCAATTAAGTCTTCACCAGTATAACTTTTAGGATCACTAAATAAATTTAATAATACATCATCAACATAATTGTTTTCAGAGTCTACTATGAATCTTCTAACAATTTTGAAATTTTCTTTTTGGATTGGTTTATCTACAATCTTATTTACAATTTCATAAGCATCAGGACCAGATACTCTAATTAAATGAATCGCTGAGTTCATTCTAGCAGTTGCTAGTGCACATATTGTTTTCATATATCTAATCCTTTCTAGAAAACATCAATCTATCAAAGATTAATGTTTTGTTTAAGTTCAATTCAATGTCTGGTCTAATGTCATAAATTGTTTTAGTTAAATCATCATGATTAAATGAGAGTAATAATTCAAAGATGAAATCAATTTCTTTATATGAGAATGATTTGAATTCATCTCATAACTTTTTATAATCTTTTGAAGTATTGAAATTATCTGCAAATCATAAGATTTTTTTTGCATTGTCTGAAACTAAAAAATCTTGAACAAATTGATCTGCTTTGAAATAATTAATCAATTGATTATCATATTTGATTCATTCTTTATTCTTACAAGTATAAGGGGTTGAATCATCTGAAATTTCAAAGAACATTAATCTACTTAGAATTGTTGGTAAGATTTTGTTTTGATCTGAACATGAGAAAAATGCATAAACATTTTTTGGTGGATTCTCAATAAACTTAAGTAATGAGTTTTGGATAATATTAGATGTTTTATCAATGTTATAAATAACATAAAACTTTAATCCAATTTCTTCTAAACTCGGACCTTCTAATCTATTTTGAAGATTCAAGATTGCTTCTTTATTTAAATTATTACCATCTAATATAATCAAGTCTAAATATGTGTTAGTATTAAGTTTATTAATCATTCTTTCTTTAATAGAAACATCACAATTATAAGTTAATACAACATCAATCATTGTTGTAATCAAGTGATGTTGTATATTAGTATGATTTGCTTTAATTAAAACTGGAGTATTATTAATTAATTTCATATTTTATTTAAGTGATTTAAGATTTCTTCTAAAATTTCTTCTTGCGTTCTAGAAGCATCAATAACCTTTATTCTATTAGGATTATCTGCTGCTAATGATAAATAAACTTGTCTAACATTTTCAAAATACTGATCAGGATTTCTATCTAATCAATTTTCTTCATCTCTTCCATTTAATCTTTTGTTAGCTTCACTAACTGAAATATCTAAATAGAAAGTAATGTGAGGAACAAAATTATTTGTTGCTCAAGCATTGATTAATTTAATAGTATTTTCTAACTCAATGTTTCTAACTGGATTATCTTTGTTAGTTGATTGGTAAGCAACTGATGAATCCACAAAACGATCTGAGATAACAATGTTGTTAAGTTCTAAATTTGGTTGTATTGTTTTTGAACAGTGAACTGTTCTTGAAGATGCAAATAACATGATTTGGGTTTTCAAATCAATGTCAGGAGAAGTTAAAATTAAATGTCTAACATTCTCTGCAAACTCATTGTTTAATCCACCTGGTTCTCTTGTTAAGATTACATCATTGTAATTAATTTGTTTTTGTGCAATTAAGTCTTTAATTGATTTAGCTAATAATTGTGAGACAGTCGATTTTCCTGAACCGTCAATTCCTTCTAATGAAATAAATAAACCTTTTTCCAAAATGAAACCTCCTACAATTATTAGTTAAGAATTAATTATTTTAAAAATTCAATATTGTTTAAATATGGTCTAAGTGCTTCAGGCACTTTAATTGAACCATCTTTTTGTTGATAGTTTTCTACAACTGCAGCTCATAGTCTATCAATTGCTAAACTACTACCATTTAGTGTATGAACTAATACACTCTTATCATCAATTTTAGTTCTTACTTTAGCTCTGTTAGCTTGGAAGTCTAAACAGTTAGAACATGATGAAATTTCTTTATATTCATTGTATGATGGTAATCATACTTCTAAGTCGAAAGTTTTTGCACTACTGAATCCAGTATCACCTGTACAAAGTAGTAATCTTCTATATGGTAAATTTAATTTTTCTAAAATAGTTTCTGCACATCTTGTAATGTGTTCATGTTCTTCTCAAGATTTGCTTGGGTCTGTGAAACTAAATAATTCAACCTTAGAGAATTGGTGTTGTCTAATAACACCTCTTGTGTCTCTACCAGCACTTCCTGCTTCTGATCTGAAACAATTTGTGTTAGCTGTATATCTACGAGGTAAATCATTAAAGTCAATGATTTCATTTGCATGCATGTTTAATAATTGAACTTCAGCAGTTGGAGATAAATATTGGTTTTCTTCAACTTTAAATAAGTCTTCTGCAAATTTAGGTAATTGACCACAATTATACAATAAATCTGAGTTCAATAAAACTGGTGGAAGAATTAAATCAAATCCGAATTCTTTGTTATTATCCATACAGAATCTTTGTAACGCAAAATATAAATCTGCACCTTTTTTAGTATAGATAATATATCTAGCTCCAAAGATTTTAGATGATCTATCAAAATCAATTAATTCGTTTTGTCTAGCTAAGTCTCAGTGAGCAAGTGGTTCAAAACTAAATTTAGTTGGTTCAGAGAAATATTTTTGTGGGACATTAAATGTTTCATCTTTCCCAACCACAACTGATGGATCACAAACATTAGGAACATTTAAAATTAATGTTAATAATTCATTTTCTTTATTTTTTAATTCTGAATCATATTTTTCTAATTCTGAATTTAAGCTAGCAACTTGTTTTTTAACTTCTTCAGCTTTCTTTAATTCTTTTTTACCCATTAAAATTCCAATTTCTTTAGATAACAAGTTTTTATCTTTTGAAATTGTTTCAACCTTAACTTTTAAATCTCTGATTTCAATATCTAGATTATAGATAGTATCAATTGTTGCTGCATTAAAATTCTTTTCAGTTAATTGTTTTTTAATTTGGTCTTTATTGTTTCTTATCAAATTTAAATTTAACATAATAAGCTCCTTGTATTAATTAATACATGTATTTAATTTGTTTCTTTTGATCTTTTTCTTTAAGATCTTGACGTTTATCGTAAAGTTTTTTACCTCTTGCGATGCCTATCTGCATTTTAATTTTACCACTTTTTCAATATGCTTTAATAGGTACAATTGTCATTCCATCTTTTTTTTGCATAAAATCAATTTTTAATATTTCTTTTTTATGCATTAATAGTTTTTTGTTTCTTAAAGGATCTGTGTTGAATTGATTTCCTTCGAAGTATGGACTGATGTGCATATTCAACACATACATTTCACCTTTTGAAATATTAATATATGATTCATTGATTGAAGCTTGAGATCTTGAAACTGATTTAACTTCTGTTCCTTTTAAAACTAAACCAGCTTCGAATGTTTCTAGGATTTCATAGTTTCTATGAGCATTTTTATTAGTAATTAATATTTTCATAAAAACCTCCTAAGCTAATGCAAAATCAATTTTTCTTGTTTTCTTATCTGATGATACTAATTTTACTTTAACCCTTTGCCCTAAGGTAAAGAATTGATTAGAGTTTTTAGCTGATAATACCATTGTATCTGCATCAAACACATAATAATCATTTGTTAGTGAACTAATTGGAACTAATCCTTCAACACAATTATCAAGTGCTACAAAGAAACCAAAGGATGTTACAGTTGAGATTGTTGCATTATAAATATGACCAACATAGTTTTCCATGTATTCAGCCATCTTATAAGCCATTGCTTCACGTTCTAATGAAACAGCTGCAATTTCTTTATTATTACATTCTTCACATATTTGTTCTAATTCGGATTCTAATTGATGTCTTTGTTCATTACTGAATTTTTCTTTTGCAAAAATAAACATTCAAAAAATTCTATGAACAATTAAGTCTGAATATCTTCTAATCGGAGAAGTAAAGTGAGTATAATCTTGTAAAGCTAATCCGAAGTGACCAATATTATTTGTTGCATAACTCGCTTTAGACATTGACATCAATAACATTAGATTTAAGATATCAAATAATGGATGTTCTCTATTACTTTCAACTAAATAAGAAATATCTTTTTGGGTTAGTTCAGTATCTGATATTGAGCTAACTCCTTTGAATTGCATCTTGATTAATTCTGTTTTTAGTTTTTTGATTTTAGTTAAATCAGGCTTCTCATGAATTCTGTAAATAAAAGGAAGTTTTTGTTGAATAGCAATTTTAGTAACTGCTTCATTACAAATAACCATGAAGTCTTCAATTAACTTTTGAGCATCTTTTCTTTCTTTGATTACAATATCAATTGGTTTACCATTATCATCACAAATAATTGTTGGTTCTTTGATATCTAATTCAACATAACCTTTTTCTGTTTTGTTAGCTCTAATAACTTTAAACAGTTCTCTTGCATATGTTAGTTGTTGTTTCAATGAATCAGATCAATTTGTTTCTTTACCTTTATAAAAATCATTAACAGCATCATAAGATAATTTGAATTTACTATTAATAACTGCAGGAGTTAAATTAGATTTTTCAATCTCTCCTGATTTTGCATTAACTTCAATTTCACAAGCTAAACAAAATCTATCTGTTGATTCATTTAAAGAACAAATGTTGTTTGATAATTGATGATGCAACATGGGAAGTACTCTATCTGGTAAATAAACAGAAGTACATTTAGAATATGCATCTAAATCAATATCTGATTTGTTATGAACATAATAAGAAACATCAGCAATACATACTGTTAATAAATAATTTCCATTACCCAGTTTTTCAACACAAACAGCATCATCCATATCTTTTGAACCTTCTGGGTCAATCGATACTACTTGTTTGTTTCTTAAATCTTTTCTGATGGATTTATCATAATCAGTAAAATTAAAATCAATCTTTTGCGAGACTGTTTTAATTTCTTCTGGAAAATCTAATGCAAAACCTGAATCTAAAATAATTGCATCAATATCAGTACCCTTAGCATCAATTGAACCAATTGTTTTTTCATAAACGAAATAACCTTTTTTGTTTTGAATCTTTTTTAATTTAACTAAGATTCTTGTTGGTTCATGAACTTTGATTTCAGAGTCTAAAATTGGTGATGGATAAAATTTTGGGTCATCAATACTAAAGTTTCCTTTTTGATCAATGACTGCTGAGAAACTAGTTTTTGTTCTTTCAATAATTTTAAGAACTCTTCCATAATCTAGTTCATCTTCTTTATCTTTAGTTGGTTTTAATAATTTAGCAACCAATACTCTATCTTTTAAGATTGCTTCTTTTAAATCATTGTATTGAATATAGAAAGTTACTCTTTCATTATTCTCATTATAGTATGTAGCAAAACCATTCAAAGAATTGTTAATATTAGTGATTTCACACTCATAATATTGAGAATCATCTTGGGAGTATTCAATATAATCAAGTAAATACTTTCCAAAATGATTTTTTCTAATGTATCTAAATTCTTCTAAATAATCTATAGCTTTATAAATATCGTTTTTTCTAACTTCTGGGTTAGAGTCTTTTATCTTTTTAATAATAATCCCAGCAGGAACTGGTCTATTATTTTCTTGTTTAATCGTATCAAGGACATATTTTTGAGCTGTTTCAATATATTTGTTCATTAGCTCTTAACCACAAAATGGACTATTAAAACAATAATGATTAACACTATTGATAATATGAACATCAATATCTGGAAAAACTTTATGATCCCTCTATCTTTGGTTTTTCTAAAGATTTCAAGATCTTGACCTGATAAATTCGTTAAACCTGAACTTGTACCAGTTTTAGATAAAATTAGTCCAATAATGAAACAAAGTATCGCAAGTATTGAACATACAATTACTACAGCTAACATAATCTTCTCCTTTTAACAATGTTAATATTATATAATATTAAATTTTAATCACAATATAAGTTATAGCTTTCTAATTAAATTTATTAGTTTATCCAAGAACTTAGTTGTAAACAAATCATCCTTTAAAACACTTTGAGCTTTTTTAAATATTTTACTTGCCATATTTAAATTAATAATATTCTCAAGTGTTTTTTGATTTGCTCATAAAACAATAATGCTATATTTTAAATTTATTGAATTTGATTTTAAAAAACTTACAAAAGATGATAAATCTGTTTCTTTGATATTATCAAGACAAAAGAAACAAATATTAATAATATCTTTATGGTTTGTTGTAATGTTGTGGTTTAGTGTATTTAAAACAAAAGCATCTTTATTATTTGGTAATTTAAATTCTTCCCTATCAACAATAAATGTATCTGTGATTTTATCTAGTTGGATTTTAAAGTTGTTTGAAAATGCATTAATATCTAACTTGTTTTCAAAATTAAATAAATTGATTAACATAATAAACTATTTGATTAATTTGTTTCATTCTCTAGGAAATTCAGAAGGTGTTGGTTTTGTTTTTTGAAACACAAGAATATTATTTTGTTTTTCATTATAAACATATGAAAATGTATTAATTAATTTCAAATGTGCTTTTGCAATAATCATTTCTGCATTCAATAATTCTTCATTATATTTAACAGATTTAGGTTGAATAATTAATCCATTGATTTTTGCATAACCAACTGATAACTCTAAAATGTTTTTTAATTCTGAAACTGCTCTTGATGTTACATAATCATATTTTTCATAATAGTTATTATTTCTAATAAAGACTTCAGCACGGTCATTAATAACATCAATGTTTTCTAAATTTAATTCTTTAATAACTGTTGTTAAGAAATTACATTTTTTTGTATTTGATTCTAATAAAGAAACTTTTAATTCTGGATAAACAATTTTCAGAATAATTCCTGGAATTCCAGATCCAGTTCCGATATCTAATAGACTTTGATTAGACTCAGGATTAAAATTAATTTCTTTAAATGGTAAGATTGATTCCATAAAGAAAGAATCATAAATGATATCTTCTGCATCTAATCTTGTTAAATTAAATTGCTTATTATAAGTTTGGATCAATGATTTATAAGCTAATAATTGATTAACTTGGTTATCATTGATTTTTAATTCATTCTTACAAAATTCAATAAAATCTGTTTTATTCATTTTTATTACTTTCTATATAGTATTTAATCTTAGCAATATCATTTAAAGTGATTCCTGAAATTCTTGAGGCTTGATCTAAATTTAATGGTTTGATCTTATTTAATTTTTCTCTAGCTTCAATGGAAATGTTAGGAATGATTTTATAGTCTTGGATATTAGATAAATCAATTCTTTCTATCTTTTGAAGTTTCTTGATATTTTCTTCTTGGTTTTTAATATAACCTTCGAATTTAATTCGAATTGATAAATCATCAATTCATAATCAATTACATACAAGTTTCTTTAACTCTGGAATTGATTTAATTAATTCTGATAATTCAACTTCTGGACGTTTCACATAATCATATAATGTTTGGTTAGTCTTTAGATTGTTTTGTTTTAAATGAGGAATTTGACCAACTGTTTTAGATTTTAAATATCTAATAATACTTTCAAACATTTGTTGTTTTTTATGAAATAGTTTTCAGTTCTTTTTAGTAACTAATCCAATCTCATAACCATATTTCATTAATCTATCAGTGGCATTATCATTTCTTAAAAACAAACGATGTTCAGCTCTAGATGTTAATAATCTATAGGGTTCTGAAATCCCTTTTGTAACAATATCATCAATCATTACCCCAATATAAGCTTCTTGTCTGCTCAATATTAATGGTTCTTTATGATTGATATAATTAAAGGAATTTATTCCTGCAATTAATCCTTGTGCTGCAGCTTCTTCATATCCACTTGTACCATTAATTTGACCAGCAAAAAATAAACCATTAATCTTTTTAGACATTAATGATAAATTCAATTGCGTTGGATCAATTGCATCATATTCAATTGCATAAGCATATTTCTTGATGACACAATCTTTCAGTCCTGGTAAACTACGTACCATAATTTCTTGGATCTCTTTTGGCATGGAAGTACTAAACCCACCCAAGTAAATTGTGTCTAAATATCTTGATTCAGGTTCAATAAAAATTTGGTGTCTTTCTTTATCTGAGAACTTAACAATTTTATCTTCAATACTTGGACAATATCTTGGACCAATACTTTTAATGTTTCCAGAATACATTGCAGACTTGTCTAAGTTTTCTCGAATAATATTATGAGTTTCTTCAGTAGTGTGAACAATATAACAAGGAAGTTGTTTATTGAAATCTAAAAAGTATTTGCCAAAATTAGTAAAGCTTAATTTCTTGTTTGTCCCTGGTTCTAATTGTAGGTTTGTATAATCAATTGAATCTCTTAGGATTCTAGCAGGTGTTCCTGTTTTTAATCTAATTAAATCAAATCCAAGATTTCTTAGATTATCAGATAGATTACTTGCAAATTCTAAACCATTTGGTCCTTCTTTTTTTTGTACCATTCCACAATGAGTAATAGAGTTTAAATAAGTTCCTGATGTTACAATAACAACTTTAGCAAAATATTTTTCATTATTAATCAAAGCGCCAATTACTTTTTGATCTTCAACTAAAATCTCTTGAACTTCAGCAATCTTTAGTTCAAGGTTTTTTTGCTTCTTAATTTGTTTTGTAAATCAAGCTGAATATGTTACTTTATCAATTTGTGCTCTTAAAGCCCAAACCCCTGGACCTTTAGATGAATTTAATAGTTTCATTTGTAATTGGTTTTTATCAGCTGCAATTGCTTGCATACCACCTAAAGCATCAATCTCACGAGTAACCACACCTTTAGCAGGTCCTCCGATTGATGGATTACAAGGAGTTAAACCAATACTGTTAGGATTTAATGTAACCAATAAAGTTTTAAGTTTTAATTTAGCACAACAGAATGCAGTTTCTAGTCCTGCATGTCCTGCTCCTACAATAATAACATCATATTCATTCTTATTCTTTTTGTTCTTTATACTCATATTATTTCCTATTACATAAAAAATAGGGACAAACCATTGTCCCTGTTAATTAAAAACAATTATAATTCTTTGCTATTGTTTTTTAAGAAATCTTTTACACCGTCTGGTGTAGCTTTCATAGCTTTTTTACCTTTGTGTCAGTTGGCTGGACAAACTTCTCCATGTTCTTTAACAAAGTTTAATGCGCTTGCTGTTCTGATTGTTTCATCAACATTTCTACCTAATGGTAAGTCATTGATAGTAGCATGTCTTACAGTCATTTTTTCATCAATAATGAATGTAGCTCTTAAAGCAACTGCATCATCAAATAAGATGTCTAAGTTTCTTGCTAATTCTTTTTTAATATCAGAAATTAATGGATATTGAATTTGTCCAATTCCACCTTCTGCTACTGGAGTGTTTTTTCAAGCTAAGTGTGAGAATTCATTATCTGTAGAACATCCGATTACTGAATATCCTAATTCTTTGAATTCAGCTAATTTGTGGTCAAAAGCGATAATTTCTGTTGGACAAACGAAAGTAAAATCTTTTGGATAAAAGAATAATACAGCTCCGTTTTTAGAAAGTAATGATTTAAAAGAAACATTTTCTTTGATTGAATTTTTTTCATCAACAATTGTTACTTTAAAATCTTCAATTTGTTTTGTTACGATCATAATAAATATTATAATCCTCTCTTCATATAAAACATTTATATATATTATATAAAAAAATATACCAATTAATGGTATATTTTTGTGGAATTAATTTTTGATTTTATATTTTTTAAGTTGTTTATCAACGTTTTCTAAAATCATTTTGTATTCTTTACCTTGTTCCACTAATTGTGGTTCGTCAATAACACCATTTAAGATGTTTTCAACGTTATATTCTGAACCATAAGCTTCTTCATTGTGAACAACTGCATCTACACCTCTAATTTGTTCGTTGTCAGATAATTTACCTCTGAATACGTATCTAATTAGAGCGAATGAAATTAGAGTAACAATTAATGTTCATGCAGCAATTACACCAACAGAAATTACTTGCATAATTAACATACCTAATGAGAAATATTGTTCAGTTGGACGAATAGCAATATTAGCTAAGTTTTTAGTTCCAAATGCTTCGTTAATGTTTGCTGGTAAAGCAGCTAAGTCTGGGTTAGCAGCTGCAGATACTAATAATGATAATCCGATTGCACCGATTACACCACCCATACCATGAATAGGTCATACTTCTAGAGCATCATCGAAGTGTGTATGGTGGTTAAGTTTAGCGAATCCATAACATAGAATAGCACCCATAGCGATAATTGGAATAGAAACACCAATTGTTAAGAAACCAGCTGCTGGAGTAATTGTAGCTAATCCAGCTACAGCACCAGTAACAAGTCCAACGAATGAAACTTTACCTTTTCTAAAGATTGATTCAAGGATCAATCAACAAAGCATACCAATTGCCATTCCTAAGAATGTATTAACAAAGGCTTCGGTTCCAACAAGTGCAAATCTCTTAGTTATTGGTAACATCAAGTTAGATGCAACAGCTCCAGCAGCTTTAATGTCTGTTGGACTGATAGAACCATAAGCAGCTCCACCAGAGTTGAATCCAAATCAACCAAAGAATAAGATTGCAGCACCAATAGCAACTAATGGCATACTGTGTGGATTTGTTGATTCTTTTAATAGAATTTTTCTTCTACCCAATACAATAACAGATCCAATAGCAGCGAATCCACAAGTAACGTGAATTACGATACCACCAGCTCAGTCTAATCCACCATATTGAGCTAATTGACCGCCACCTCATAATCAGTGACAAGCTGGGATATAAATGAACACAGTGAATAAAATGTTGAATAAGATATATCCTCTTCATTTTAATCTATCAGCGAATGCCCCAACTACTAAAGCAGGAGTAATAATTGCGAAAGATAATTGGAATAATCAGAACACGATGAACGGAACACCGGCTGCGATTGTAGTATTTACATACAATGTTGTTTTAGAGAAATCTGAGTTAAACAAGATATTTCTAAAGACAGCATATTGTCTACAATCCCCAATTACACCATATACACTAGGACCAAATGCTGCCCCAAAACCGAATGTAATTCAAATAGCAGTTACAATTGCGGCTGAGACAAAACATTGCGCTAACATTGTTACAGCATTTTTTCTTCTTAACAAACCGCTATAGAAGAAAGCTAATCCTGGTAGCATGAATAATACTAATGCAGCAGAAATTGCTAACACGATTGTATTAGTCATGTTAATGTAATCACTACCAACTCCACCGTTAATAATGTCTACTAAGACTTGTGTGTGGAGAGGTCCAGCACCGTTCGTAATGTCTACAAAATTTGACATAATTTACAAACCTCTTTTTTTATAATATATGCTTGAATTATATAATAAATAATTAAGTTTTTTTTTATTTTTAAGAATTTTTATTTATTTTTTTGTTTTTTAGCGCATTTTTCAAATTCTGATACTCAACTTTCGAAAATATTGTATGCTTCTGTTCAAGCTTCATCTTCTTCTAAATTGATTCCAAGTAGCTTAATTGTTTCAAGTGGAGATAGCTTGTTTCCACTTGATAAAAAGCTAAATAATTTCGCTTTATTTTCAGGATTTGATTTAATTCTGTGAGCAATTAAAACGGCAGCAATTTGACCAATTGCATATTTGTAAACATAGAAGTTACCAACATAGAAATGTGGAATTCTTAAAGGTGTAATTAGACTGTAGAAATATGGATCTTTTTCATAGTCTACACTTGATTCAACATATTCAGCTGAAATGTCTTTGTAAAGTTTTTCTACTACTTCATAACTGAATGGTTCTGACTTGTTAATAATTTCATTTGATTTGTATTCAAATTCAGAAAAGATTACTTGTCTAGTTGTTGTAGCAATGAAGTTAGAAATCATTTCATCTAGGATGCTTAATTTTGCTTTTGGATTATCTTGGTTTTTATCAAGTAAATAAAAGTTCATAAACATTTCATTTGTGATTGAAGAAACTTCTGCATAAAAGATTGATGTTCCAACATAAATGTCTTGTTCTTTATTGCAGTAGTAACTGTTTAATGAATGTCCTAATTCATGAGCTAATGTATACACTGCTCTTAGTGTTTCATCAAAGTTCATTGAGATAAAGAATTTATCTAATCCTTTAGTGCCACCAATTGAATATGCACCTGTATGTTTAGTAGGTGATGGTAGTCATGAAATTCAACGTTCAGTGAAAGCTCTTTTAACTGTTTTAGTATATTCAGTTCCTAAAATTTTAACTGCATCTAAAACCATTTGTTGTGCTTCTTCGATTGTATATTTCTTTTGAATTTTAGATAACTCTAAATATCCATCTCAAGGATTAATTTTAGATAGATTAAATAATTGTTTTAAAACTGGAGCTTTAGCTTTTTGGTATCTTTTAATTAAAGGTTTGAATAGTTTAATTTTTTCATATAGTTTTAAAATGAAATCAACTTTAATTTCATCAGCAAAAGCTGTTTGAGCCACATAGTTATCAAAACCTCTAACTTTAGCTAATGTGTTTAATTGTAAGTAGTTGTAGTATAAAGTTTTAGTTAAAGTTGCTCTGATTCCATAGAATGCTTTATGGAATGATAATCAAGTAGATTTTCTTAAAACTGGATCAGTTGATTTTAAGTTTCTGAAAATGTCTGCTTGAGTTGCTAATTTAACTTTTTTACCTTTTGAGTTAATAGCATCTTCATACTTTAAATCATTATCAATTAATGTTGAATAAGTATCTTCAATTCCTGGTGTGTAAATTGATAATTTTGCTAATAATAATTCTGATTTAGCATCTAACATATGTTTAGATGATTCAAAGATACGGTCGAACCCAATTTTGTATTCTTGGATTTCTGGATCTTTTAAATATTCAAGAATTTTAGTTTTGTTTTTAATAACAACATTGTTGTAGTTTGAAACTGCAACTGAGTATTCATTAGATTTGTTTTGTAATCTTTGCATTCAACCTAAAATAGTTGGGTTTGAAAGATCTTCATTTAATGAGTTAGATACATAATTATAAATTTTGTTAGAAAGAATTTCTGTCTTTTCAGATTCAACTAATCATTGTTTGAAATTGGATAATGAGTCAATGAAAGTTGGAAATAATGAAATCAATTTTTCTTCTTGTTTTTCTCATTTATCAAATAATTGTTCAACAGTTCCTTTTTCAAGTAATGACTCTAAATCTCATAAATATTTTTTATCTGCTTTTGTCATAAATTACTCCTTTATATCAACAATAATAATTTTGTTAGGGATAATAGAAATTTTTAATATTTCTTTATCTTTTATATATTCTTTTACCTTTTCAGATTCTAATACCATTCTTTTAATATCTTCTTCTGAATGTTCTGGTGTAATATCTAATACATCTCTTGGTTTTTTATTAATCATAATTGGCATTTTAATAATTGTGTTTACTAAAATACTTTCATCAAATTTTGGTCATGTTCCTAAGAATACACTTTGTTTTTCTTCAGCTACCATACTATAAAGTTCTTCTGCTAGGTGAGGAGCAAAAATTGATAATACCGTTGCAAAATCTTTCATGTAAGGTTTATAGAATTTTTTAGTTTTATAAACATGGTTAATAAATACCATCATGTTAGAGATTGCAATGTTAAATTGATACTCTTCAATGTTTTTTGTAATTTTTTGAACCATAGAATTGAATTCAAATTGTGTTTCTGAATCAACATTGTCTAAAGTATTAATTACTTCAAATTGATTTTCTTCAAGTTCAGTGTATAAACGGTGAACTCTATCTAATCATTTTCTTACTCCATTTAGTTTTTCAGTATCTCATGCCATACTTGAAACTAATGGTCCCATGAACATTTCATACATTCTTAAAGCATCAGCACCATGAGTTTCCATAATTTCATCTGGAGAAATGATATTCCCTTTTGATTTAGACATCTTTTCATTATCTGGCCCAAGAATCATTCCTTGGTTAATAATTTTTTGGAATGGTTCTTTTGTTGGAACAACTCCAATATCATATAAGAATCTATGTCAGAATCTTGCATACAATAAGTGTAGTACTGCATGTTCTTGACCACCAATATATAAATCAACTGGTAATCATTTTTTAAAGATTTGTTTTGCTGTATCTGAGTTTAGTGGAATATAGTCGTTTTCTTGTTTTAATAGATATCCTAAATAGTATCAACAAGATCCAGCTCATTGAGGCATGGTATTTAAATCTCTTGTATAGTGTTTATTATCACTTGTTACATTGATTCAATCTTTTGCTTTACTTAAAACACACATTGCTGTTTTATCAGGTTTGAAATCATTTAACTTAGGTAATAATAAAGGCAATGAATCTTCACTAATTGTATGTGGTTTATTATCAGAATCAAAAACAATTGGGAATGGTTCTCCTCAATATCTTTGACGACTAAATAATCAATCTTTTAATTTAAAGTGTTGTGTTTTAGAACAATGTGGAATTTTTTCTTGAATCTTTTCTAAGCTCACTCCACGTTTTTGGAAATCAACATCTAGTTTGTATTTTTTAATGAACTCTAAACAATCTTCATTAGAGTTGTTGAATCCCATAATATCGAAGTTATAATCAGCTGCAACAAAGTCTGCAACAAAGAATCTAATCTTTCTACTAGTGAATGGATTAACTAAATTAATACTTAATTCAATTCCATCATATTTTTTGTTTGCTTTTAAATAACGATCATTCTTTGTTTTTAATGAATCAACAAATTCAGCTTGTTCATCTGATAAATTAATCTTGTTTAAGATATCAGCTTTTGGACTAATGAAAACATATTCTAAATTATAGATATCATCTAATTCAAAGAAATACATTTCAGTATTTGTTTGATTAATACTAAATGCTACTTTATAACAATCAGTTTTTCCAATTCAATTTCTTTGTAAGGATTTTAATGATTCAGGTCAATCTAATTCATCTAATCCTTCTAATAATTTATCAGCATAATTAGTAATCTTTAATACTCATTGTTTCATTGGTTTCTTCTCGACTTGGAAGCCACCTCTTTCAGATACTTGGTTTCCATCTTTATCGACCAAGACTTCTTCGTTTGATAAGACTGTTCCTAATTCTTGACATCAGTTAACTTCAACATCTTTTAGTTCAGCTAATCCATGTTCAAATAACTTAATGAAAATTCATTGTGTTCATTTGTAATATTTTGGATCAGTTGTGTTTACTTCTTTTGAGTAGTCAAAACAGAAACCTAATTTTTTTAGTTGGTTTCTAAAATTTTCAATATTTCTTTGTGTGAATTCAGCTGGGTCATTATTTGTTTCAATAGCATATTGTTCAGCTGGTAAACCAAATGCATCTCAACCAATTGGATGAAGTACATCATATCCTTGTAGTTTTTTAAATCTTGCTACAATATCAGTTGCTGTATACCCTTTTGGGTGCCCAACATGTAGACCTTTCCCAGATGGATATGGGAACATATCTAATGAATAAAATTTCTTATTGTTCGGATTTTCTTTAAATTTATATGTTTGATTTTCTTCTCAAAAAGCTTGTCACTTTTTTTCAATTTTATTATGGTTATACATGTTTTATTCCTTCTCAATGAGTTTTAAAATATATTTATTTTATCACATTAAAATTTTGTTGGTTTTTGTTTTCAGATTTTATGGCTTATTTCATAAAAAACATGATGCAAAGTGCACCATGTTAATATTATTTAATATATCAGACATTGATTTCATCTTGTTCAACAACTTTAACTTTTCTTAATTGTTTATAGAATTCTGATACATAGAATTCATTTTCAAGATCAAGTTTTGTTTCAGTCGTGAAAACATGCAATGTATATAAATGATCTTTATCTGGTGGCATTGGACCTAGATAAATATTTTTGTGTTTAATATTTTCACATCCTTGTTCATATGTCAAAGATGTAATCCCTTGGATCAAGTCTTTGTTTGAATAACTTGCATTGGTTTCTAAACCTGATAACTTTGATGTATCGACATTAGCAACACATCAATGAATTCAAGGTTTGCCACCAACTGGAATTGCATCATAATCAATAAACAAGAAATGAATGTATTTTGATTTTGAGTCAAGTTGTTCTCAACTTAAATCAAAACTAACAAATGGTAAGTCATCAATTAAAAATTCTTTAGATGCATTAGCACCATAATTTTTATTTAATACTCCATTTTCAAAAGCAGTAGATTTAATAATCATCTTATTGAACCCATCCTATTTTAGCTGCATTACATGCAATCATTACAATTGTTCAAATCACAAATAAAGAACCATATACAATTGTTGTAATAATAAAATTCTTTTTTGTGTGTTTATTTTTTTCTTTTAAGTAGTCTTTATATTCATCATATGTAGTAACATCATCGATTGCTTCATAGATTACTTTGTATTTGATTTTTCTTCTTAATACATCTCATTTGATTAATCTAGTGAATTTCAATCATCCATATCTTAATGAAGACATGAAACCAATTCTAGATAATCATGCTAAACCAATAATACACATTGCAGCACCTAAGATATATCAGATGATGTTATATCATTGGGTTGAGAAATAAAAGCTACTTTTAGCACCTAGTCCTAATGCAAGACCTAAACCAATAATAACAATAATTGTTAATCCGATTGCTCATACTTTTCCGTCTGGGTAGGAACGATAGATTTTAGGATCTAGTTTCTTAAATTCTTTTTTTCACTTACTGTGAGAACCATAACCCGTTTTTAATCCAGTGTTTGACTCATTTTGATCCATTGTTCAACCTGTCCTTCTGTTCCATATACATAGTGTTCTTCAGAACCAGGGATTTTGTAGAATTCACTGATTGAATCATCTACATCATTAGAGTTGTATCCTGAATCACTTAAACTAAAGCTTGCTAAATCAATATGGATTTTTGATAATTGTGGAGCAGCTTTTAATAATGAAATTGTATATGGATGAATTGGGTTATTAAAGATTTCTTTAGTATCTCCTTTTTCTAGGATTCTACCATTGTGCATAATAATCATTCTGTTACATGAGTAGTTAACCATTGATAAGTCATGAGCGACAAATAAGAATGTAATTCCTTTTTTCTCAGCTAACTCTCTCATGATGTTGATTACTTGTGCTTGAATAGAAACGTCCAAAGCAGAAATTGGTTCATCAGCAATAATTAATTTTGGATTAGAAATTAAAGCTCTAGCAATTACAATTCTTTGACGTTGACCACCTGAGAATTCATGTGGGTATCTATAAGCATGTTCATTTTTTAAACCAACGGCATTTAAAGCTGAATAAACTTTAATTCTAGTCATAATCTTCACAAGTTCTTTCTTTTGCATTTTCACAAAGAACTTGTTTGGACTTCTTAAATTTCTGTATAACACTACTTCTTCTAAAATTGTTTCGAATTCAAAAGTTAGTGCATCAATTGTTTTAAGTTTATTGATTACTTCGTTTTTAAATGATAAGTTAAATGTTTTGTATTCTTCAACAGAAATGTTTTTTACTTCTTTACAAACATCTTTCATTTTTTCTTTAACAGCTTTAATGTAATCTTTTTTAAGTTGTTTTAATTCTTTTTCATAGTTAATTAAAGTTGTTTTATGTGCTTCAATTTTAGGAGCAATGTTTTGATCAAATTCTGCAATGTCACCTTTATAGTGTTCTTGACATTGGTTGTTGATTCTTTCTCTTTCAGCAACTAACTCATTGTATTTTTTTAAATTAGCATTATATTCTTCTGAGTTCTTATAACCTGATTTAGAATAACCTTTGATTTCATTTTGTAAATCATAGATTCTGTTTTGTAAATGTAATGTGATTTTTTTGTCATGTTGTCTAATGTTATAAGATGAGAATCTTGAAGCGTATTCATATGATTGATGATCAAAAATATTTGATTCAGATTTTTGTTCATTTTTAATTGCATCAATAATATCTTTGTATTCTTGTTCAAGTTCTGGGTTTAATAATTGTCTAGAAGCTTTTAAGTCTTCTGCTAATTTTGTGATTCTTGTATAAATGTATTCAACTTTATCAGTAACTAGTTTTTCTACATGTTCTAAATATAGTTTTGAATCCTTGATATCTAAAACATCAACCTTAATGAACTCTTTGATGTTTTTAATCATTAAGTGATCAACTAAAATACTGTATTGAGTTTTTAAACATTCAATTAAGTTAGCACTACCTCTAAACTTATCTGTTAATACTGCAATATCAGCTTTCATCCCTTGTTCAATTCCTTTTAAGAAATAATGAACTTGAGCAGTATATCTTTCAGTTGATTCAATTAAATGAGTTGAAAGTTGTTCTTTAATATTTGATAATTCTTTTTTAAGTTCATAAAGATTTTTAGGACCTTTAAGATATTGCTTTTGTTCTTTGATTTCTTGATCAATATCAAATAAAGCAACCTCTGCTGGGTGGTTTTCTCTTTTAGAATGAATTTCTAAACAATCTAAGAAAATTCTTTTAACTTTTTCAGAGTAATCATACAATGAATAGTTTACTTTCTTGGCTTTTTCATCTAATTCTAATAAACATGAAATGAAATCAAATTGGTTTTCTTCAATAGTGAAATCTTTATTGTATTTAAACATTTCAATTCTTTGAATTCCTTGTTTATAGATTTCAATCATGTTAGTGAAATAATAATCATCAAATTCTTTTGATAGTTCAAAATCTTTTTGTCTGTAAGTATATTGGAAAAATTGATTTATCTTGTTAGCATTAGCAATGTATTGTACTGCTTCTTTTTCAACAATCTTATGAATTCTTAAAGGTTCTGAAACTAAGTTGATTACATTCTTTCTTGGGTTCAAAGACCCCATTGGATCTTGGAACACCATTTGCATGTTTTGACACAATCAACTATTTAATTTCTTATCAATCTTTTTATTAGAAATCAAGTTGTTATCAAATAAGATATAACCACTGTTTACTTCTAATAATCTAATAATCATTTTACCGATTGTTGATTTACCTGAACCTGATTCACCAATGATACCAAAGAAGTCACCTTTAAAAACATCGAATGTTGCATTATTAACAGCATGGAACATTCTTCCTGATTTTTTAAAGTATTTATTTATCTGTTGAACGGATAATAATAATTCTTTGTTCATCATTAATGTGTTCCTTTCATTTTGTTAATAGATGATAAAGCAATGGCAGCTTTATCTAAAACTTCTTCAGGAATTTTAATTTCTGGTGCATCTGGACTTAGTAATCAAGTAGCTGCATAATGTCCTTTAGACACTTTGAATAAAGGAGGTTGAAGTTCGAAATCAATTTGCATTGCATATTTATTTCTAGCTGCAAATGCATCTCCTTGAGGTGGTGATAACATATTAGGTGGTGTTCCTGAAATAGAAACCAATTTATCTTTTGAGTTGGAGTCTGGAATAGAAGAAATCAATGCTCATGTATATGGATGACAAGGACAAGTAAAGATGTCTTTACAACTTCCTTTTTCAACAATCTTACCTGCATACACAACATAAATGTAATCACAGAAGTTTGCAACTAAAGCGATGTTGTGAGAAATAAAGATAATTGAAACATTTAGTTCATCTCTTAGTTTTTTAATTAAGTCTAGTACTTTAGCTTGGATAGTAACGTCTAATGCTGTAGTAGGTTCATCAGCAATAATTAAGTTAGGTTTTGTAGCAACTGCCATTGCAATTGCAATTCTTTGTCTCATCCCCCCTGAGAATTCATGAGGATAGTTTTTAACTTTGTTTTCGGGTTCAACAATACCAATGAAATCAAGAATTGAAATCATTTTCTTGTAAACTTCTTTTTTAGATGTATTGAACTTATATTCTTTTTTATATTCTTCAATTTTGTGTTCTTCACCATTCAATCTAGCATCGAAACATTTTCATTGAAAAAATCTTTTTTCACTAACTTTAATTGCTTCAATCATTTGTGCAGCAATTGTTTTAGTTGGGTTTAAAGACATTAATGGGTCTTGCGGAATATAAGCAACCTTTGTCCCACGAATATAAACTCATTTATTTGTTTTAATTGTATCTAAAGCAATATTATCTAGGTTCATATTATCAGCTTTAATCATTGCATTGTCATTAAATCCAATGATTGATTTTACTAATACTGATTTCCCAGAACCAGATTCACCTACTAAACCTACAATTTCAGACTTCTTAACAACTAGATCTACTCCTCTAACTGCTTTAAGTACTCCAGCTTTAGTTTTAAAGTTTACTACCAGGTTTTGAATTTTAAGGATTTGATCATCAGATAACTTCTTACTCTCATCCTCGATAAAACTCTTTTTCGGTAATAAATTATATTTTATTTTACTTTTTGATTTTTCCATTTTTCATACCTAATAATATATTAATATATTATATTTTTTAATTATACTTGATAATTACTTTGTTTAATAAAAGAAATTATCCAACTAAGGATAATTTCTAGTAATTGTTTTAATTTACAATTTTTGGATCCAGTGAATCACTTAAGTTATTTGAAATCATCATTGTTGACAGAGTTGTTAATACCAGAGTCAATGTTGGACCAACAATTAACCACCAATAACCGTCTAGATAAGCAGTGTTAATCATTGTACCTAGTGAAACTTCACCAGAAGACTTTAATCCTAAGAATACTAATGATGTTTCAAAATAAATGATTGTTGGAATTCTGTTTACAAATACTACCAATAATCTACCAAAGATGTTTGGTAATAAGTGAGTGAAGATGATTCTCATTTTAGAAGCACCTAATGTTTGTGCTGCTTGAACGAATTCAGCATCTTTATATTTAACTACGAATGTTCTAGCCATAATTGCTGTACCCATTCAACTTGTAATAATTAATGTGAAACAAATTGTGAAGATATCTAGTGTTCCACCAGATACTGCAATTGAAATAATCATTACCCAAATAATAGTTGGAATACTTGAAATGATTTCAACAATTCTCATTAATAATGTATCAACTCATTTACCAGCAAATGTTCCAGCAATTGCACCATAGATAGTACCAATAATTACTGAACCAGCTGAAGCAATGATTGCTAATGTTAATGATTTAATAGTTGAGTATCACATCATGTTTCATCAATCACGTCCTAAACCATCTGTACCCATTAAAGGATATACATTCTTTAATTGAGGTAATACATATGGGTTATAGTTAATTAGTTTTCATGATGATCCAACCGCTTCTGCTCCATCAAATAGTTTTAAACCACTTGATTGAGCTATTTGTTGAAGTTGAATGTAAACCTCATTAGAAACAATCTTCTCGGACACAGCTCCTGAAACTCCTAAGAATGGAATTCTAGGTGGTAAGTAAGCAACGATGTTACTTGATAGTCCACCAATAGAAACTGATGTTGCATTTGGATAAGCTAATGAGAACACTAATCCTAATAGAATGATTCCTAATAGAATAATTGTAAATACAATTGAGGCTTTAGATTTAAAGAATCTTGTAAATACATCTTTTCAATAAGTCGATGGTTTACCAACAATTTGTTCATTGTTGTAAGATAAACCTTTTTTGAATCTAAATGATTCTTTTTTAACTTTAGTTGTTAAGAAGTTAGATAGTTGATATTCTTCAGTATGTTGTAATACTGGAGAAATCATTTGTTTAGCTGATTCAATATCTGATTCAGTTGGTAAATCCATCTTTTGATAGATTGAAACTTTCTGAGTTACTGTTTCAACTTTTTGGCTTTCTTTAATCGCAACTAATAAGTTTTGATAAGATGTTTTAGTTAAATTTAATTGTTTTTCATCTGTATTAGATACCAGGAATTCTCTATATTTTTCATTTAATGTTTCTTCAGTGAAGTAATCTAAATAGAAAGATTGAGTTGAGGTATCTAATGATGCAAATGATTTTTCAGTTTTAAAGTAATTGAAGTTACCTTTAAATGCTGAATTGTGAACCATACCTTTTTGACGTTTCATTTTAAGAATCTTAATTAATGAGTTGCTATCTTTTGAAGCAATCTTAATTCTTGGATCAATTAAACTGAATGAGACGTCAATCAGAATTTGCATTAAGAAATAGATTCCTGAATAGAACAATACACAGAAGACGACGACGTATATTTCTTTCCCCTGTATTGCATTCACCAGAATGCTGGATGAACCAGGAATGTTAAAGAATTTTTCTACAATAATAGAACCTGATAATACACCAATAAATGATGGACCAAGGATTGCTAAAATTGGGATTAATGCATTTCTAAATGCGTGAGTGAAAATAATTTTATTAAAGCTTACACCTTTAGCTAACGCAGTCTTAATATAGTCTTGTTTAAAGATATCTACCATTTCATTTCTTGTATAGTACATGATGGTACTTATTGAAGACAGTGTCATTGCTAGAATCGGCATAATCAATGATCGTATTTGCTGACTGACAGTTCCAGACCCTGGTGGAATGAACTGTGTCGGCAATCCTATTACCCCTGCGAACTTAACTAAGTATAAAGCAAGGATGAAGGATGGCACCGCGAGGAACAATACCCCTATCACATTGACGACGACATCGGCGGCTTTCCCACGGTATTTTGCAGCTACTATTCCTAGCCCTATTCCTATTATTGATGATAATATAAAAGCTGGGAAGGCAACTATAATTGTATATTTCATTGGATTTAAAGCTGTGGCAATAACAGTTTTGTTTCCATTGAATACTTGTCCGAATTCACCTTTAACAAAGATACCTTCGATAAAGTTCCCGAATTGAACAATAGGGTTATCTAATAGTCCTAAACCTTGTAGTTTAACCAAGTATTCTTGGTAAGTTTGGTTTGAACTCTTTTCAATTGGATAACCAGGAATTGCTTGCATTAAGAAGAATGCTAATATCAAAAGAATAAATAAAGCCAGGGCGGCAAATAATATTCTTTTTAAAATATACCGAAACATATTATTTTTTGCCCCCTTTTAATCTAGCAGATCAGTCAAGAATTAAATCATTTCACGTTCATTCGACTAATCCACCTGGAGTGTTTCCATATTTTATTTGTTTACCATCTGATTGTAAGTTAGTAAACCCAGTAGGAACTTGACCAGCTTTGTATGCTGATAAACTTCAGTACTTAGCTCTATCTTCAGAAACATCTTGGATTGGAGAACCATTTACGTTGTAATACATGTTACACACCCCATAAGGTAAGAATGAGTTTTGCATTACTTTTGATTCAGTTGGATATACAACAGAAGTTAATGAGAATCAGTTTACTAAATCGTTAATTGCTGTTTTGATGATTGCACTTGATCTATCAATTGCTGGTAATAAGTTACCATGTTCATCTGTTCCATCAATTGGAGTAAAGAAATTCTTAACAATTAAATCGTAGTATCCTGGAGTAACTCTATCTTTAACAATTGGTTCTGCCCCATTGTTAAATACTAGGTTTCCATATTTATCTGTTGAAATATCTGCAAGTGTTCCTTTTTGTAAAATAAGGTTTCCCTTTTTATTTTTTTGAAGAACATCAGTGTTATATGGAATTAAGTTAGTTTGGTTGACTTTTAAAGTTTCAGGTTCATATAAACTAGATTCATATTTCTTGTTTGTTACAATCTCAACCTTTCTTGATTGTGGAATAACAGATGTATCAATTTCACCTGCAATAAATTGTTCAATTGCTACTTGGTCATTATAAGCAGCTGAATAATTAAATTTAATTCTAGGAATTTTCGATACTTGTTGTCCTTTGATTGTATCATGCATCTTAAACGAAGTATAGTTATCACTTTGTTGTTCAAATGTTGATGCATTTGCTTTAGCTGTAAAACAATCAAAGAAAGATTGGTTTAATTCATATACATAACTTGTATCTGAGATTGAAGAAATTCTATAAGGAGATGCATATCTAATTTCTGAGTAAATAGAAACCCCATCCCCACAACCATAGAATTGAGACATAATCTTAGGGTCTTCATTTAGAACTGAATCCCCACCACCAGATAAATCAATTCCTGAAATCTTTTGGAATTTAGCATCATCTGTGATGTTTTGAACTTTTGGTTCAAACGCAGGAAGTGCTGAGAAATATTGCATACACAAAATATCAACAATATTCTTACCTGGTAAATCAATATGATCCTGGAAATGAATATAGAAAGGTTTTGTAGAATTTGGATCTGTAATTCTTTCTTGGTTTCTTTGATCATTTAAAGTCTTTTCAATATCAAATCTCGTTAAGTCAATAAAGTAATCATTTGATGAATAGTGAGTTTGTAAAGATCTATCGTATGATTTAAATCCTGCTCAATAATCTTGAGGAGATAAATATCTTATTTTTCCATTTTCATCTTTTAATGGATTACCTTTATAATCAACTCAAGGAATTGGTCTAATATTTAATGATAGAACTTTATCTTGGTCTGGAGCCAATGTTCTTAATTGATCAATGTCTGATTCAATTTGCGCTAGTTCACTTGAAGTACCTTGAGGCAATAATTGTGCTTGGTAATCTGAACCTGCATTTACTTCACCACCATGAGGGTTATAATAGAAGTCTCCAATTGTTGATCAACTTACTAGTGGAGAGAATAATGCTTCAAAGCTTTGACCGTTAGATGACTTAGTGAAAGCAGCGTTGAATGGTGAGTTGTTATTTGAGATTTGGTTAATAGAAGTTCAAATATTAACTTGGTTACCTCTATTTTTTAAGAACTCATCTGTTGCATATCAGTCTCTTTGGTTTAAATAAGATTGAGAGTTATTTGGTGCATGTAATCCATTACGTACTAATGAAATAGTTTTTGTTGATGGGCCATCTTGCACAAACGGAATGTTTGTATTGAAAGAAGTTAAGTAGTTTAAGAATTCATTTAATTTAGAATCGCCAAAACCTTCAATACCACCATTATAGTTTTGGTATAGTTTTGTTTCTTGGTTAACTAACTTTTGGTCTGATAACATTGGTTTGTTTTCATAGTTAGTAAATCCCATAACTTGGTTTTGAACTTCATTTGATCAAGATGAAATACCATTACCTATAACAGTCATTAATGAAACTAATGAAGCACCTTGTGAAATATATTGGTGAATATCTGAAGTTGTTACAGCTTTGTGAGTTGTTGGGTCAACCATTTGAACAGTTACTTTTGTTCCATCTTTTTTAGTGAATGTATATCTTAATTGTTCTAACTCAGTTCTTAATGATGCAATTCAACCAGTTTTATTAAATGCAGCCATACCTGCTTCATTGTTTAAAGCTGCTTCTACTGCTGGTCATAAGTTAGGAACTTGATAGTCACTAAACATATATGTTAATCATGTACCAATATCATTGTAGTCTGGAGATCAGTACATTGAAACCATATCAACGTTTCTGTCATTGTACCCTCTCTTCATTGTAATTGGACTTCATTGAGTCATTGTGAATGATAAGTTTGGATTTATATCTTTAAGAGATTTATCTAATTCTGTAAAAAAGTTAATATCTCCTGGTTTAGGAGCTCTAGATAAGTTAATGAATTCTAGATTCAATCCTTTGTATCCAGGGTGTTCTGCTTTGTATTCTTTAAAAACTTCCGCAACTTGGTCTCTTAGAAAATTCAAATATTGTTGCTTTTCTGGGTCATCTTTAAAGGAAAGCATATATGTACTTGATGGAGTATCTTCTTTCGGGATTGCGGTAATAGCCAATGCTGTAGCAACAGGAACTGCGACAGCTATACTAGCTAAAGATGCAATAATAATTTTCTTTTTGTTCATTTTGTTTTTCCTCGAAAGTAATAAACCATATTTTAGAGCGCATAAATTCGCAAATTTGATTTATTTTGTTTTTTTATATTTATATAACATTACATGTTCATTTTGATAATGTTTATAAATGCTATTTATGTGAATAGTGTTAATTATAGCAAAAAAACCCCCGTTTAGGAGATTTTTTTTGATATTTTCATGATAAATTTTGTTGTTTTATACCTTATAAAAAGCCAATTTTTAATGGTATTTTTAGGTTTCTTTTTTAACAATTATTCTTTGATAAACAGGAGTTGAATCATTGGTTTTATGTTTATTAAATTTTGAATATTTGAATAGATTTTTAAGATTAAATTTCTTTGGATTAATGTTTAATTGATACAAGAATTCCTTTGTTCCTTTTTTCAGAACTGGTGATAAGAAATAGATTACAAAATAATCAATTTGGAACAAGATATTTAATAAATCATTTAATTCATCAATCTTATTATCTTTGAATAATTCTCAAGGTTTATTATCTTCGATTAACTTGTTAGCATAGTTGATTACTAAGATTACTTGTTTAATTGCATAATCAATTTTAAATTCAGATAAATAACTTTTAATCTTATTGTATGCATCTTTTAAAACTGCATCAGTTTCATAATAGAAAACATTTGTTTTTCTGAATTTAGGAATAATCTTGTTATTGTATTTACTTAACATTCCTAGTAATCTAGAAGTTAGGTTTCCTACATTGTTAGCTAAGTCAGCATTAAAGATTTCTACAAATGTATCTTCACAGAACACATTATCATTGAACACTGAGAATTCTTTCATCAAGAAATATCTTAATGCATCTGAACCATATGTATCAATTAAATAATATGGATCAATTACGTTACCTAATGATTTAGACATCTTACCTTCTTTCGTTACAATTCATCCATGACTGATAATTGTGTTTGGTAAAGGTAAATCTAAATTCTTTAAAAAGATAGGTCAATAGATACAGTGGAATCTAATAATCTCTTTTGACATCAAATGAATCTTTTCACTTTGATTATTTCAGTATTGTTTAAACATTTTAGGATTATCACTCATGTATCCTAAAGCTGTTAAATAACTAAATAGTGCATCTAATCAAACATAGATAGTATGTTTAGCATTTTCTTTAACATTGATTCCTCAACTAGTTTTTGTTCTAGTAATTGATAAGTCTTCTAAATCATTTAAGAAATTATTTAATAATTCAGTTTTTCTATTTAATGGTGCAATGTTTGTGTGTTTAAAGAATTCATCAACTAATCATTTAACATCATCTTTCATTTTAAAGAAATATGATTCTTCATTCTTTTCTTCAACCTTATGCCCAATATCACAATATAATCCATCTTCTTTTTGGATTAATTCTTTTCTTGATTTATTTTCTTCACATCCTGGACAATAATAACCTTTTCAATCATTTAAGTAAATTTTATTTTTAACCAAGAATTTAGTGAAGATTTCTTGAATAACTCTAGTATGTGCTTCGTTTGTTGTTCTAACAAAACAATCATAGTTGATATCTAATCTTTTTCAAAGATCTACAAATTCTTTTTCAATGTTATTTACAAAAGCAATTGGAGTCATATTATTTGCTTCTGCTTTTTCTTGGATCTTTTGCCCATGTTCATCTAACCCTGTAACAAAGCAAACATCTTCATTAAATAATTCTTTGTAACCTTTAATAACATCAGCTAGAATTGTTGTATAAGCATGTCCAATGTGAGGTTTACCAGATGCATAATAAATTGGTGTTGAAATATATACTTTCTTTTTCATATATTATTTATTTCCTTTCACTTTCTTGATTCATTCTTCATAGTGTTTATTTATCTTTTGTTCTGTACTATTGTATTTGTTTGGAACATAAAATGTTTCATTTACATCTTTAGGTAAATATCTTTGATCAACCCAATTGTTTTCAAAACTAAATGGGTATTTGTAATGTGCTCCTTTGATATAAGCATGATTTTGTTTTAGATAGTCTGGGATTGTAATAACTCCATGTTTATCTAGATAATCACTTGCTTTACTAATTGCTTCATAGGCACTATTAGATTTTTCAGATAAGGATAATTCAATTACTATGTTAGATAAAATGATTTTAGCTTCTGGTAATCCAATTTCTTGGATAGCGTTAGCAGCTTGTGCTACTCTTAAGCATAAATTAGGATTAGCTAATCCAATGTCTTCATAAGCAATAATCACCAATCTTCTAATAATCATTTTAAGATCAGCAAACTTAATTAGTGCAGCTAGATAATACAAACTAGCATCAACATCACTACCACGAATTGATTTTTGCAAACAAGATTTTAAATCATGGAATTCAGTTGTTTCTAATCCGACCCTTTCTGATTTCTTAAAAGCAATCTTGTCTAATAATTCATCATTGATTTCATCTATATCATAAAGGTTATCGATGATATCAATTATTTGTAATGTGTTTCTTAAATCAAAGTTATTAAACTCTAATAGTTTTTTTATATCTGATTTTTTATAACTATTTTTAAATTCTATCTTCTCTATTTTATTATAAAAATCATCCAAAAATTCATCTTGGTTTTGGATTAACTCAATTACTTGAACTCTACTTCTTAAAGAAGGAATTAAATAGATATAAGGATTCATTGTAGTTGATGCTAATAAAATAACTTTTTTAGTATCTAACAAACCAGAAATCAATTCTTGATTAGTTCTATTAAATAAATGAATTTCATCAATAACTAATACAACAGTTTCATTAGATTCTTTAATATCAACTAATGATTTTTTGTTTTCAAAGTTCGCATTGATATAAACTATTTTTCTAGCATGAACTAATAATTTATTAGCTAGGATTTTGATTAATGTGCTTTTACCAATTCCTGGTTGTCCATATAAAACTAATGGAACAATAAAAGCATTATCATATACTTTTTTTAATATTCCATCACCTTTAGTTAATTTATGATAGCCAATAATATCATCAAGAGTTTTGGGATCTAATAAGGAGTTAAATTTATTTTCCATTTTTAATTAAATAGTCGTAAATTTCATTTTTAGAAACATCTTTAAAATCATGCATAACAATTTTAATAATATCTTGTTTTGAGATTTTTAAAGTTTCTAAGAAATCTGCTTTTTCCTTTCATAAATCATTTTGAACTTGATGAGATTTATTGTTATCAATTAAAATAACAAATTCTCCTTTAAGTTCATTTTTCTTTGTAATCTCTTCAATGATTTGTTTACCTGAACCATAATAAAACTTTTCATGTAGTTTGGTTAATTCTTTTGCTACACAAATTGTTTGGTTCTCAAAGACTTCATCCATAACTTCTAATGTTTTAAATAATTTGTGAACTGATTCATAAACAACAATTACGCCTTTGTAATTTTTATGTTGGTTTAATTGGTTTAATTGTTCTTGTTTTTTATGTCCTAAAAAACCTAAGAACAAAAATGAATCTATGTTAAACCCAGACTTAACTAAACTATGAATAATTGCACATGGTCCATCTACCACTTCAATTTCAATATTGTTTTTTACACAATAATCTACAATAACATAACCTGGATCTGAAATTAATGGATAACCAGCATCTGATACTAAAACAATGTTTGAATTAATAATATCTTGTTTGAAGTTATCAATCTTTTCTTGTTCGTTAAAATTATGATAACTAACAAATTTCTTATTAGTTTCAAGTTTTAAAAGATTAAACATTTTTTTAGTGTTTCTTGTGTCTTCACAATAAAATAAATCATTTGATTCTAATGTATCCATTAAATGTAAAGAAACATCACTTAGGTTTCCAATTGGAACTGCAGCAATAATCAGTTTATGCATTGTCTATCATTTCCTCCAACTTATCAGCTGTTATATTTAACATGTTTAATCTTTTAAATAATTGTTTGTTATTGCAATAACTTATCTTTAATAATTTACAAAGAAATAATCTTTTTTCTTTTGAATCAATTCCAAATGATAAAAACTCATCCCAACTAATAGACTCAGAATTCTGTTTGCTAAAACAAACCATGTTCTTTAATGCATTTCTGATTGCATCATCAGTTGCTTCAGCGATTCCAATTTTTTTAGAATTCTTTATCATATCTTTTTTATCAACAAAGCATTGATAAACATTTGATAAGTTAATCATTTTATTTGTAATTAACTTTCTGATTTTTTCTCCTGCATAATCAGGATCTAAAAACAAAATAACCTTTTTAGTTTCAGAAAGTTGTTGGATTAATGATATTGTTTCGTCTTCAACTGCACTACCATTAGTAGTTACAATTTCTGTATCATATAAACTAAGGAGTCTATCTTGATCAGTTTTACCCTCAACAACAATGACTCCATCAATATATTCTTTATTTAACATTTAACAATTTAAGTACTTTTTGTTTGTATTCTTCTTCAATACTATAGATTGATGAAGCTTCAGAACTTAATCTAATTAACATATCATTAATCAAACTTGATAAATCAATTACATCAATTTTTGGATTTTCTCTTAACATTAATGAATTTGTAACAAATACATAGTCAACAGTTTTTTTAGCTAATGCAGTTTCAAATTTATCTAATGCTCAATTACTAAAGATTGGGTGTGTTGCTAATACTGAAACAGTTTTAGCTCCTTTGTTTTTTAATAATTCAGCACATTTTAAAACTGTTCCACCAGTATCAATCATGTCATCAATAATTACACAGTTTTTACCTTTTGGATCTCCAAATACATTTGTAATTTCTACTTGGTTATGAGCGGGTCTATCTTTTGTGATTGTAATCATATCAGAATCTAAAATATTAGATAATTCAGAAATTCTTTTAGTACTTCCAACATCTGGTGCTACTAGTGTAATTTCTTTCATTTTAGATTTAATTAAGAACTCATATAATTCCATTCAACATAATGAAAGGTTTGCAATATCACAGTTAAAGAATCCTGTTGTTTGTTTTGCATGTAAGTCAAATGTGATAATCTTGTTAATGTTGAAATTGTTAAACAATGTAGTTAACATTTTGAAACCGAACGATTCATTAAAAACAGTTTTTCTATCTTGTCTTGAATAAGGCAAATATGGAGAAACTAATGAAATACTTTTAACATTCATTCTCTTTAATGTATCAATAGCTAATAATAATTCAAAGATGTATTCATTGATATCTTTCTTAGAATCAGAATAAGATCCTGATGGTAACATAAATACCAATAAAATGTTTTTGTATTCAACATTTGAATCAATAGTAATTAATACTTCTTGGTTAGCAAATTTTTGAGTTCTAATGTATTCTATTTCAAATTCATTTTTTTGTTTAATGTTTTCTAACACTTCTTTGTTAAATTCAAATCCAAGGATTTGTCATTTGGAACTGATTTTCATTTAAAAGACCTCTTTGAAGATTTAATATTTTTTTAAAAATATACAAATCAATTTTATATTAATAAAATTAATACTTCTAATTTAATTGAAAAATTACACTAAAAAATGAGCATGAAGCTCATTTCTATTAGTTTTCTGAATCTGAAGAAGTTTCACTAGAACTTTCTGAGTTATCTGATTCTGAATCAGATTTAGCTTTATCTTGTTCTTCTTTAGCTTTAATAGCTTCTTCAGGTAATTTCTTGTGTTCATGAATATAATCAATTTGATGTTTGTAAATTGTTTCAAGAACCATTAATGTTTCAACCATTAATTCTAATTCATCTTTATGACCATTGATGATTTCTTTAGCTCTTGTATATTCGTTATCAATTATTTCATTAATTGCTTGATCGATTTCTCTAGATGTTTGTTCTGAGAATTCTTTCATCATTGGTTGTTGTCCTTCAGAAGGAATATATTGCATTAATCCTAATTTAGACATTCCTAGTTGAGTAACCATTGATTTTGCAAGTCTAGTGATTTTATATAAGTCATTAGCTGCACCTGTTGAGATTTTATCTTTTCCAAAAATTACTTCTTCAGATGCTCTACCACCTAAAGTCATTCTTATCATGTCTAATAAGTTTTCTTTAGTTTGGATTTGTTTTTCTTGGTCTTTAGGAGTTTGAAGAGTATAACCTGCTGCATTACCTCTTGGGATGATTGTAATTTTTTGTACAACTTCTGGAGAGTCAGCATATAAACCAACTAAAGCATGACCAGCTTCATGGTAACAAATTTGACGTTTTTCTTCTTCAGTCATTACACGGATTGCTCTTTGAGGGCCACCGATTGTTCTATCAATAGCTTCATCTAAGTTTTCCATTGTCACTGAAATTTGGTTTTCTCTAACAGCTAATAATGTAGCTTCATTTAAAACGTTTTCTAGTTGAGCACCAGAGAAACCTGGTGTTCTTCTTGCAATTTCTAATAAAGAAACTTTAGGAGAGATGTTTTTGTTTTTAGAGTGGATTTTAAGAATTTCTTCTCTTTCAGAAATATCTGGTAGGTTAACTTGAATATGTCTATCAAATCTTCCTGGTCTTAAGATTGCATCATCTAATACATCTAATCTGTTTGTTGCACCAATTACAACAATTCCAGCAGATGAATCAAATCCATCCATTTCTGCTAATAATTGGTTAATAGTTTGATCTGCAATTCCAGATCCACCACCCATGATTTCATTCTTACCTCTTTTTGAAGCAACTGAATCAATTTCATCAATAAAGATAATAGAAGGTGCTGATTTTCTCGCTGTAGCAAATAAATCTTTTACTCTCTTTGCCCCAACCCCTACTAGCATATCCTCAAATGCTGAACCAGAGATTGGATAGAAGTTACAGTTTGATTCACCAGCAACTGCTTTTGCAATTAATGTTTTACCAGTTCCAGGTGGACCATATAAGATAACACCTTTTGGACATCTAGCACCCATTGCTGCATATTTTTCTGGTCTTCTAATAAAGTCAACAACTTCATTTAATTCCGCTTTAACTTCAGCAATACCAGCAACATCTGTAAACTTAACGTTAGGTTTATTATTCTTAACACCAGTTTTGCCCATGTTGAAGATATCAAGGCCACCAGTTGCTTTCTTCATCATTTTTGAATAGAAGAATAATAAGATCAATAATGTAACGATTGGTAATAATGAAGAAACTAATAATCCTCAGTTGAATCCTGCAGATGGAACAACTCCAACGTTTCTAATTTGAGTTTGAATGAATATACGGAAATCACCTAATGGAGTTCCTGCTGCATATGATGAAGCTATTTGAATATTTCCAAAATATGCATCATTATTAGTATCATTATATGAAGCTCTAATTTTTAAAGGTAATCCACTACCTGTATCAAAATACATTTCTGCTTGGCTTGTTGAACCAACATAATATACTTTTAATAAATCTGTTTCATAATTATTAATTGTTACTGTTTTTGCTGGATTTTCAGTGTTAATGGTTACTTTTTTCCCTACCACAACAAGACCTGTTCCATCATTTTTAATTGGTCCAGGTAATGAATAAGAAGTTGGTCTATTCGTTAACCCAACAGCCAATCCAATAATTAATGCTAAAATTGCAATAATGATAAATAAAGGAATTAATTTTTTGAATATTCTTTTAGCTTTATCCCCTTTTGATTCCTTACCATCTTTGTTAGGAATTGGTTGAGATAAATCTCTTTTCTGTTCTTCTAATTTAGCTTTTTTATCTTCTAATTTTGCAATTCAATTAAAAATTCTTTGTTTGAAAGACATTCTTGTTTCTCCTAATTATCTTTATTATCTTTTACTGTATAAATATGAGGAATGTTACGTAATTCTTCTTGATAGTCTAAACCAAATCCTACAATAAACAAATCTGGAATTACGAAGCATGAGTAATCAGCATGCAAATTAACTAATCTTTTTTCTCTTTTATCTAGCAATGTAACTATTGATACTTTTTTGGCTCCACGACTTTCTAGTAGTTGAACAATCTTAGAAAGTGTTCTTGCAGTATCAATGATATCTTCTAGAATAATAATTTCTTTATCTTTAACATCAACAGATACATCTAACTTCAATAGTGGTTCAGTAGAAGCTGAGGTCCCACCATGAAAACTATTTGCTGACATAAAATCAATTTCACAATCAAGATTAATTTTAGTAATTATTTCACCAAAAAATGGGATACATCCTTTTAGTATTCCAAGGAACAATACTTTCTTACCTTTGTAAGTTTCATTGATCCAATCAGCAGCTTTTTGAATCCCTACTTTTATTTCATCATTGGAAATAAGGATTTTGTCTAATTTTTTATCTAACATTTGCATCCTTTTACTTAACAATTTAAATAATTGATTAGTTTTTAATTATAACAAAAAAATAATTCTTTATTCTATAAAAACCATAGATAAACTCCAAAATAATAAGAAAATGATAGATTTATTAAACTAAAACGATAATCTGGGTTCTAAGATGGTGATTTTACACCCATTTTACACAAATAATTATCATGGTTAAGAATTCATTTTTTGAGTGAAAAATAAGTAAAAATCCTTTAAAAAGTCAAATTATTTTTTATTTTTCAAAATATATATCTATTAAATAGGTAATATTAATAATTGTTAAATTTCGTTCAAAATGAACACACGAAATACTAAAAAATATTATATAATTA
>JAHHTF010000040.1 GCA_020024775.1 Ureaplasma sp.
AATTTGAGCATTTAAGGCTCCAATCTCTGTCCAATTTCCTTCTAAATCTTTTACACTTACCTTAGCCTCTGAAATTCTATTTTTATCCTGTAATATTTCTAATTCTGAAATATTAGTTACCCTACTCATTTTATATATTAAAGAATCTCTATCCTTTACTGATTTAGCTTCATATGCTGTTGATAAATCTTCATCATAAAAAGCATTAAAATTGCCTTCTAAAGTACCACTTGCCAAATTTACAGCACTTTCATCAAATTCTGGTGCAGTTTTATTAAATTCAATTTCATAGATTTGAACCCAACATCCATAATTGTGTCCATTTGATTGTATCTTGATATATCTTGCCATTTTTCCTTCTGCATTTGCAGATGCCACCATTTTTCCATCCTGTGAATTATATGCTAACTCTCCAAGTGAAGTCCAATTTACTCCATCCTCTGAAATCATATATTCAGAGTTTCTCATGAAATCATTTGCTCCAAAATAAGTGTTTATATCATATAATGGCATTACATTACCTAAATCAACTTGTATATTATTTCCTGAATCTGATGGCTTATTTGACCAATATTTAGTGTCCATCTTTCCATCTAAGGCTTTATCTATAGTATAATTTTCATGAGTTCCTATATTTTCAGTAATAGTTGGTTCAGCTTTATATACTGGTAAAGCTTCTAATTTTTCCAAATTAATATTCTTTGAATTTTCTCCAACATTAATAATTCTTACAAAAGTAGCATCAACCACATCTAAAGTCTCTAAAAGATTTTCATTTGTTGATGTCTTAGCTGTAACCCATTCCAATCCATTTATTGAATATTGAATTTCTATATTATCATAGTTATTAGCAAGTAAGTTTATCCCTCTTAACTTTGTTGCTTTCGGAAGGCTTATTCCTACATAGTCTCCATTATTAAGCGTAACTTCTCCTAAATCTCTTAAAGAATATATTCCATCTTCAAAGTTAATTTCTGCATCTTTAAGATTAGTAAGAGATGTGTTTATTTCTGCCTCATACTTTGGTAAAACTACTTTTCCCATTTTTTCTTTAGCATAATCTATACTTTCTTTTACTAAAGGCTTGAGAAGTTTTGTTCCTACTGAAACAACATATTCTTTTGGACCATCACCTTCTAAACTTTCAATTTTAAATGTTTCCATTAAATCAAGTTTTTCTTGTGCTATTGAATTACTATCCATCCATAATTCCAAATTTTCTTCCTCTGAAGCTATTATAGCTTCCATAGCAGCAGTACCTGCTTCTCCTAAAGCTTTGTATGCATTTAAATGCTGTTGTATTTCATCTAAAAGATTCTTATTTTTAACTTTAGAAGTAATATTTTCATAATCAGATACTATTAATTTAAATTCTTCTAACAAATCCTTGGCTACTTCCTTAGGAGATTGTCCATTTTTTATAGACTCTTTTAATTCATTTATCTTTTCTGATAAATACCAAGATTCATCGTATTCAAAAGGACCACTTGCTCCTCCATCATCTTTTAAATAACATGTGTTTGACGCAAATCTCATAAACTCTTCTTTCACTTCTGGCACAAACTTTTCTATAGAAGTCTCCCAACTTTTCATATAATCAAATGCATCAGTATTCCAAGTGTAATCAGCTATACTATATAAAGCTACTTTTGAAGCTTCAGCTTGATTCATTGGATTTGAGAAAAATCCACTGACATTATCAAGATCTTGATTTAAATTATGAAGTGGAGCCATTAATATTCTACTATCGCAATAATCATTTACTGGATAGTTCCACCAAACAGCTACATCCTTATCAACTC
Organism: Ureaplasma sp.; assembly: GCA_020024775.1. Taxonomy (GTDB): domain Bacteria; phylum Bacillota_I; class Bacilli_A; order Mycoplasmatales; family Mycoplasmoidaceae; genus Ureaplasma. The sequence continues at coordinate 1,803 of JAHHTF010000040.1, forward strand.
CTGTTTGAACCTTAGGCCATTCAAAAACTTCCTTAGATACATTTGACATTGTTGCATGTCCTGTCCACATTACTTGTATATCATCATGTAATGTTTTCATAAAAGGTTTAAAGTATCTATCCATATTGGGACCCCAAGCTGAATTATATCTTGCAGATATAACTATCATAGGTGCTACATCACCCTTAGCCTTAACAAATTCTGTATCTATTTTATTTATCCATTCTGCTTGCTTTTGTCCATTTCTCCAATCATCTGTATCATCAAAAAGAACTCCAAATTGGCGAACTCCTAAGCTATAAAGTTGCTCAAATTTATTAATAAGAGCATCAAAATCTTCATCTGTAAATTGAAGAGTAGCTCCTGGATGAATTGTCCAACAGAAATTAAAATTATTTTCTGCTCCAGCCTTAGCAAGTTCAGCAATTTGTTTTGCTTCCTGTTCTGGATATAATTCTTTCCAACTTAATCGATGGTAAGGATCATCCTTAGGAGCATAGATATAAGTATTCATCTTATATTCACTAGTATCCTTCATTAAATTCATTCTATCTTCATGACTCCAAGGTACTCCATAAAAACCTTCTATAAATCCTCTAAATTCTATTTCAGGATAATCTGTTACTACAACTTCTGCAAACTTATTATCTTCATTAGATTGTTCTAAAATTTGACTCAAAGTTAAAACTCCATAGTAAGCACCATCTTTGTCAGAACCTATTATAGATATATTCCCTTTTTCATTAAGATCATTACTTGTTTTTAATACATATCCTTCTTTATGAGTTAAAACATCACTATTTTCTTCTTTTCCCTGAGAACATATATCACAGTGATCTCCCTTTGAAGAAACTATAATATTAGCTTTCCCCTCTTCAACATTTTCTGATACTTTAAAAGGTATATTATTTTCACTTAAAGATCTTTCAAGTCTTTTAGATGTTGCTGCTTCTTGTTCACCATGATAAACTATGTTAACCTCTCCCTCTAAAGTCATTCCTTCTATAGAAGAATGTTCTAGACTTTGAGGTACTGGATAAATTTCAGCTTCTACCTTTTTATTACTTTCTCCCTCCTTATTATTTTCTTCACTATTACTTGCAAAGGCAGTAACTGAAGTTGTAGTTATTACACTTACTGCACAAGTAGTAGCCAAAGCACTTTTAATAATCTTTTTAATCTTTTTCTTATTCATTTAAATCCCCCTTATAAAAAAGTTTAAATTTCACTTGCAAATAAGCT
>JAHHTF010000041.1 GCA_020024775.1 Ureaplasma sp.
ATATTATATAATTTAAAGTATAAGTTCCACTAGGTTTACCTTTTAAAGCTTGGTTTACTGCTTGTGCTGTAGGGTATGTTTGAGTAGTTGTACCGTCAGCTTCAGTTAAAATGTATTCAATTTTTAAAGTACTATCACTTTCAATATTAGATACTACTGTATCGCCTTTAGTTATTGTAACACCATCTAAAACATTAACATCTTTACCTTGTTCTACAGAAAGTAACCCATCTATAGCTATATCAACTTTTTCACCTATAACTTTTATTGTTCTTGTTGCTGTAACCATATTTTGGTCGCTATCTATAACAGTATATGTTACTTGGCGTTCTTCTCCAGCTTGTAATGATGCAGTATCTATTTGAGGTATCATTACCTTAGATGTTATATCTCCATCTTCAAAATCTGTTACTGTTACACCGTCTTTAAGGTTTAATGTTTGTCCAACATAGTATTCTACTACATTGTTTTCAAATGTTATTTCTGGTTTATAGTTTGTTATTGTTACTTTTCTAGTTTCAGTAATAGTATTGCCATCTCTATCAGCAGAAGCTTCAGCTCTAGGTGTAATTGTATATTTTATAGTGTAATCTTTGCTACCTACTGCTGCGTCAGTTCCAACTCTTCCTAAATTTTCTTGTGCATCTTCTTTTGGTGCATCGCCAGCTATTGGAAGTTTTATTCTAGCATCTTCATCATCACCATCAATAATTGTTTTAGTTCCCTTTTCATATGCAGTAGTATCAATTATTTCTACACCATTCCAATCTCTAAGGTCGTTATATGCTATTATGTCTGATGATTTTATTGTTACATCTTCTAAACCTGTTAAATAATCATTGTCAGATATTCTTACAGTTCTATCTTTTTTAACTGTAATCTTATCAGTATCAGTTACTTCATATCTAAATGTATATGTACCAGCAGTTAATTCTTCAGTATCAACTTGATCTATTGGAGTTTCACTTTCAACACCATTTTCATCAATTTCAACTAAAGATAATACTAATTTTTCATTAGCTATTCTTAACTCTGGTTTTTGTTCTTCTGTTCTATCATCTTCAGTATCAAAAGCTTTTACATCTTCTAATAATTTTGCTTTTAATGTTTGAGCATTTGTTATCAAACCTTTAGGAATTACTAAATTATTATTAGTCCAAGAAATTTCAGGTGCTTTATTAGTTACTGTTACATTTCTATAAGTTTCTGCTGTTTTACCATTATGTGTAACAGTGTATTTTAATATAAATGTATTTGTAAAGCCAGGTTCTGGTGCTGTAATTTTATCTAAACCTTCAACTTGTATTTGACTTGATTCAATTGTAGTTCCCTCTGCATCTTCAGCATAATGTTTAGCAGTTATGCCTTCCATATGATTAGATTTGAACTCATCAATTCCTGTTGCTGGTATAGTTACATCTGTTACGCCTTCTATTGTTGGAGGCTTTTCAGCTAAACTTACAAAGTTAATTGTTACAAAAGTATCGCCTTGGCTACCTAATCCTTGAGATCCATTTCCTCCTACTTTAACAGTTCCTGTAACATCTACTTTTGCAGTTGTTCCATCTTTAATACCTGTAAATGTTATTGATTTATCATCATTATCCACATTCCCACTAGGAGTGCCAGCACTTCTTTTACTTCTAGAGCTTGTATCTGTAAAAGTAGGAGTATGATATCTTAATTTATTATTGTCGCCTACTGCCTCAGCTGCCTTATTAGCTTTAAGAATTTCATCAAATTTTAATTTTTTAGTTCCACTACTAAGTTCATCTTCATTTAAATAAACAGTAATTACAGGTCTTTGCCTATTTATATTAGTAATTCTAGTTCTTGTGCCTTTAAGTGATTCTGATAGAGCATCTATATCCCATATTTTATTATCTGCTAATTGTATTTCTGGTATTCTACTATTTTCACCTACAGTAAATTTTTCAATACCTTTTCCTCTAAGGTTTGTATTACTATCAGCTTTAAACTGCGTAACATTTTCAACATTTTTAACATGTACCCAAATATGGTCAAATGTACAATTCTTGATTAATTTAATCCTATTGTTACTATTTGCTCCATTAATATTAGTTAATTTACCCTTTGGCATATAAACATCTATAAATTCATAAATCATAGTCCTACTAGTTCCAAATTCTGCCTTAGGTAAATTTATATTTTTAAATACTAATGCTGTTGTAGGCTGGTTATCAGATTCAAACCAAAAATTTACTGCTTTTTCTGCCTCTATTCCTTCTATAACACCAAATTTACCTTTTAAATCTAACTTTTGTGTGTTTCTAAAGCTATTATATTTAAATTCCTTTTCTTCAACATTTTCTGAATAGCAACCATATAGTTTAAAAAACGTCACATTATCAAATTTATTTCCATTTACTTTTAATAAATTAGGTAAAGTGTTTACTCCATTACCCTCACCTATTTGGAAGTCTCCTGTTATTCCAGAAAAATCATTATTACAAAATTCTACTAAATTTCTACCAGAAAAAGTAAAGTTTCCTTTTAATC
>JAHHTF010000042.1 GCA_020024775.1 Ureaplasma sp.
ATTTACCATAGCATTTGTGTTTCCAATAGAAACTTTAACTTCTTTATCAATAGTGTTGTTAGCTGTAACAACATTTACATAACCTTTGTACATAAAGCTATCTGTTTCAGCATCAATTCTATCTAATTTTTTGTTTATGTCTCCTGAGCCATCAACTGTAATGCTTGGAGTATGGCTTAAGTCTACATTAGCAAGAGCTTTACCATCATTTCCAGTAACATCGTTGTTTATAACAGCTGTTCCTCCAATTTTTAAATCGTAAAGTCCGAAAGGAACTGCACGAGTTGTACCAATTTCTATATTTTTAATTGTAATCATAGCTGGTTCTTTAGTAGATTTAGTTTTAACTAAAATTTCAATACTTTTAGTATCATTTCCACCACTTAAATAGTTACTTCCTTTATATGGTTTAATTTCTAAGTTTCCGCTAGCTACAACATCTGCTTTTGAGAAACCGATATCTCTAGTTCCATAAGCTCCATCTAAAGAAAGTTTAAGAGTTCCGTTTTCCATAAACATTCCAGCTTCTCTTTCTTTAATAACGATGTCTTTAACTTTGTAGTTTTGGTAACCAATGTTAATATCTGTTGAAGGTGCAGTAATTTCAAATGGAGACATAGCTTTAGCTATTACTGTAGAAACTTCTTCTGAAAGTCCACCACCAGAAACAGTTAATTCAATATCTTTATCTTCCATTCCACCAAATGCAGAATCTACAGATAATAATAATTGCATTCTAATTTTTCTTGTATTTGTTGTGCTTGAATTTAATGAATTAGCTTTTAATCTTAAAGTTGTTCCATCATTTATAATTGTGTAGTCAGAAGAACTAGTAGTTGCACCTTTAATTTCAGCATCAACAATTTTAACACCTTCTGGAACTTTAAAATCAATTGCTCTTTGGTTTAATAAAGAGTTAGCTACTAATTCAGATAATTCAAATTCAGCAGATAAGTTTCCTTTTTTGTTAAGTCCATTGCTAGATTGATCTTTAAATTTAACATCATAGTATCTACCTTTAACAATTGTAGGAACTTCTGTTTTAGTTTCTAATTTAACACCATATTTTTCTCTTGTTCCAACAGTAATATCTTTGCTTGTAAAATCTTTTCCTGTTCCAGAAAGAGAAATAACAACATCACCAAAATCTTTGTCTTCATTTACAGGTTTAATACTTGGTAAAGTAATTTTCATTGTTTCTTTATCAGAACCAGGTGTAAGTCCATTACCAGCAATTTTAAAAGTAATTTTATTTTTTTCTACTGTAACATTATTTTTTTCTGCATATACTTTAACTGAATTGTTTGCATTAACAATATCTGTTGCTAATTTACCACTTGCAGAAACAAATTCAAATCCACTGTTAAGTCTTAAAGTAATTTCATCACCCTCTTTGAAAGAATCTGCAACAGTTTCTTTAATTAAAATATCACCAGGGTTTTTTAATTCTGTATCAAAATTCTTTTTGCTAATTAAGCTTGTATCAACAGTTGTAGAACCATTGCTTACTGCTTTTCCTAATACAACAGTTTTTCCTTCTACTGCATTAGAATATCCAGTTACAGTAGCTTTAACTTCTTCGCCGTTAGCTTCAACAACATTTCCTAAAGGAATTGCAATATAACCAGGTACTTCACCAGCTTTCTTTAATTCAGTTGTAGTATTAGTTTTATTACCACCTGTATACCATCTAGGTAAAGAATTTTTACCTCTTTCAAGTTCTTCTGTTTTAATATTTGTTAGTAATTTTACAATAGCTGTTGTTTCATCTTTAATTTCAATTGTATAAGGAATATGTGGAAGTGAAGCTGTCATTACTTTAGTATTATCTTCATCAGGCATTGCCCAATGATCAGAAGTATCTTTAAGAGTTGGTTGAATTTTATTTATTAAATCTGAAAAATCTGTTGGATTAATTTGAGTTTTTGTGCCATTATAAGATTGTAATTGACCATTTCTATCAACATATAATGAATAAGCTTTACTTGAATCAAGAGGTGCTACTCCTCCAGCTTGTGCCTTTGTTTGGAAATAAACATTTCTGTATGTTACAGCTGGATCATTTTTTGTTCCAACATATTTACTACTAAATACACCATTTTCTAATTTGATAATTATTTCATTATCTTTTGAAAAATCATTAACAAGTTCTGAATTCAAATCAATTTTAAGAACCCCTTCTCTTTTTTGAAGTTCTTTTTTATAAGCTTCAACATCATTGCTAGTTAAAAGACTTGTTATTTGCTCTGGATCTTGCATAAGATATTTTGTACCTTCAGTACTATAAAGCAATTTACCTTGAGAAGCAATAGCAGTTAAACCAGCTTCTGGTTTATCTGAAGTAACAACTTTTGCAGCGAAAGTTGGAACTGCACTTAAAGTCATAGTTGCTGCTAATAATATCGCAATTTTTCTTTTCATTATAATTTCCTCCTAAATTTTCATTGAT
>JAHHTF010000043.1 GCA_020024775.1 Ureaplasma sp.
TTGATATTCCCATAAGGGCAAATACCGTAAAAAATTTATCAAAAAATGAATATTGTTTTGTTGCTGAAACTATTCCTATCGGTACTGCAATTATAAGACCTAAAATTAAAGATACAGCTCCTAAAACAAAAGAATTTGGTATGAAATCTCTCATTACGTCTGCAACTGGTCTTTTATAATAGAAAGATTCTCCTAAAGTTCCTTCAGTTACAACTCCCTTTAACCAATATAAGTATTGAGTTGGTTTTGATTCGTCTAAATGATATTTCTCTCTTATAGCTTGCTTAGTTTCAACACTTATTTTTGGATCCATGTTAGCTGTAATAGCATCTCCTGGAGCCATAGCAAAAATAAAAAAAAGCACTAAGGATACACCCAAAATAGTTGGTATTATTTGAAGCATTCTCCTAGTTAAAAATTGTAACATTTTACATTTCCTCCCATTTTCAAAATTAGCCTGGATTTTTGTCCAGGCTAATTCTTGTTTTATTTATTTTCTAATTGAAGTTTATGAACATTGTGAGTCCAATCAATATAAGTTGAAGGTTTATATCCTTTTACTTTTGAATTAGACGCAAACATTTCTTGTGCATTTCCTAAGATTATATAAGGTAAATCTTCTGAGAATTTTAATTGCCATTCTTGGTATATTTTCTTTCTCTTTTCTTGATCTAATGTAGTTTTACCTTCTTTTAATAATTTATCTGCTTCTTCATTTCTCCATCCTACATTATTAAATCCGCCTGGAACATCTTGAGAGATTGCGAATATTCCTGATGGATCTGGATCTATACTAAGACCCCATGCTAAATTTGTTATATCATATTCTCTCTTATCAACTTTATCAATCATTGTTCCAAATTCCATAAGCTCAGGAGTAACATTAACACCAATTTCTTTCCAAGATTGTTGAACTATTGGAATTAAAGAATCAACGAATTTTGAATCTGTATAAGTTAGCCATTGAAGATCTAATTCAACACCATCCTTATCTCTTATTCCATTTCCATTTGTATCTTTCCATCCAGCTTCATCAAGTAATTGTTTAGCTTTTTCTGGATTATACTCATATTTAGGAACATCTGGATTATAAGCCCATGAAGTTGGTAAAATATGCGAATTGTAAACTTGTCCATATCCTTGATAATATGAATCCATAAAGCCTTGTCTATTTAATCCATAAGCTAAAGCTTGTCTAACCTTATTATCTTTTAATTTATCACTACCATAGTTCATTCCTATATATCCATATCCATTTTGCATATATAAATCAAGATTTATGAAACCTGCTTGTTTTAATGGATCTATGTTTTCTGGTTTAGCTCCAACTTTATCTATATCAACTGTTCCAGCCATTAACTCTTGTAATAAAGTTTGTCCATTTGTAACTTTCATTACTATATAAGGTATATTAGGCTCACCTTTCCAGTAATTAGCATTCTTTTCAAATTTAACTTCTTGTCCTGGTTTGAAGTGAACAAATTTATAAGCACCTGAACCTACTGGCTTTAATAATTTATCTTTAACTGCTTGGAAATCACCTTTTTTAAATCCATAATAACTCTCTGGCATAATTCCATATTCAAAATTCCATATTCCACCTGCATCAAGATCTTTATTTGTAAATGATATTGTATAATCATCAATAATATTTATACCTTTAACAGAATCAGCATTTCCTTTATTATATTCTTCGTATCCAACTAAATTACTAACAAGATCCATTCTTGGACCATCATATGACGGGTCACAAATAGCTGTATAAGTAAATGCAACGTCTTTAGCTGTTAATTCTGTTCCATCAGTAAACTTAACTCCTTTATTTAATTTAAAAGTATAAGTTTTACCATCTTCTGAAACTTCATAACTCTCTGCTAAATTTGGAACTACATTACCTTTTTCATCATTTTCTATTAATCCATCAAACACTAATTTATTAACCCATGTATCATAACGTGTAGAAGAATATATTGGAACAAACTCACCCTTTGGATCTTGAGTTCCTACTATTAAAGTATCAGTTCTATTTTTTGCGGACTCTGGAAGTGCACCAGGATTTGATGCTTCAATTCTCTCTGCTTTAGATAAATCTCTAGTAGCTCCTGAATTATTTCCTTCACCTGTATTATTTCCGCCTCCGCATGCTACAAATAACATTGAAGCCGCTAACCCCGCTGTTAATAATGTAACTAATTTTCTTTTCATTTAATATGCCCCCTTTTAATATATTTATTGCTGTTACGTAACAAATTTAAAATGCCCCATA
>JAHHTF010000044.1 GCA_020024775.1 Ureaplasma sp.
TTATATCAATCGAAATGATTGAACAGCGGATTCCACACGGAATTTAAATTACCCATTTTTATTTTTGTTTTAAAACTAAAAAATACTACTTATAAGTGGTTATTTATGCTAGAACTGAGTTTTTTGAAAGAAAATAATCTCGTTCAATTTTTTCAATCATATCGCTTAAATTGTAGTAACACTTTTCATAATCACTTTGTAATAAATAAAAGTAAATTTGATCGGCTTTTTCGGCTAATTGGTAAGGAATTTCTGGATTAAAGATTTGATGATCAAGATAGTCTTTAAATTGATCTAAATCAAAACCATGAGGTTTATACATTCCAGCCCCGATAATACCATAACCATCTAAATGGAACCGTTCATAATTAACTGGAACTAAAACAGAACGATGAGCCATTACAGCGAATTTAGGCACCATATCAACTTCTTGAGTTGAATAATAGTTAGATACTCAAATATGTGAAGCTGATACATTTTTAAGAGCAGCAAAATTTTTAGTAAAGAAGTTGTTGATCCGTTTTCATTCACTACGGGTTTGGAAAACATTAAAGTTGTTAGCTGTTTTTAAAATATTTTCAGCATCAATTGTATAAGTATCATTTTGACTATCATCTGGATTTAATAATGAATAGTTATAAGGAATTGGATTAAAAGTTAATGCAGTATTTACTTTAGTAAAGTTTAAAAATTCACATAAACTAGTCATTGCAATAAAACTATTGGTTAAGCAGTTTTCAGCAATTAATTTAACATTATCTTTAAATGAAGTTTTTGGATTATAGTCTAAGGAATCAACAACCCCATTGTTATTTAATCAGATGGTGTCCATATTTTCACCATCAAAAATATTTAAACAATGATTGTATTTCAATATATTTTGATCAACATATGAAAAGATATTTTCACTAATAAAATCTTTTCGCATTTGTACAAATTTTGCTTGAGTAGCATTAGTAAATCAAGTTAAGATTTCTTGTTGTTGACTAATAGAACCATCAGCATTTGCAATAGCAACTTTGAAGGTTGCATTAAACATTGGGTCTTCAAAAGTGACGTTATTCTTGATAGCGTCTTTTTTGGATTTGCTGATCTTTTTAGTTTTTAAATAATCTACTTTATCTTCTTTTTTACTTGGTGGTAAACAATCAAGAACTCAAGAAACTGGTGCTCCTACTTGTTCTTGGCGGAGGCCAAGTGAAAAGATAGTTTCAAAGTGTCTGAATGGTGTTCATTCGTTATGATATGCAACAACAGTTTCATAACGTGTTTGAACGTGAACATTTCCTTCACCATCACGAACAGTGACAGTATAAGGAACAGTAATGGATCCTGAGGTTACAACGTTATCTCATATTTCACGACAAATATTAGCGACATAAACGTTTTGAGCCCCAGCTTTTAAGATGCCAAAATTTTTCAAGCCAATAAAACTATCATCTAAGGAGCGAACATAGGATTCAATTTGGGTTCCAAAAGTGTTTTGAATTGCTTCAACACCAGTTCCTTTTAAGAAACGGTTAAACAATTCTCTACGTGAAATAACTTGGAATAATTTTTGCAAAGATTCTTTTTTAGATTTATTTTCAGTATCAATTTCAGCTAATTTCTGTTTTTTTAAAGTTTCAAATTCTTTAATCGCTTTTTTATTCTTAACTAAAATTCCCATAAAAAATAAACCAATAATTAAGAATGAAAAAACGATAATAGCAATGTTTGCGGCTTTCTTTTGTTTAATTTTGTTTGAAACATAGGCTTTATCAATTTCATCATACCGTTTCATGATTTCTTGGTGATGACTATTGCAATTATTAATTTCTGCTTCATCAGTAATAAATTCACTAACGTAGTCTTCACATTGCAATTTAGTATTAGCGAATCAAGGACGGAATCACCCCTCATAATTGTTAGAAACTTGTGAGGTGAATAAATTTTTATTTTCAGATATATTTTGCATACTATTACCTTAATATTGTTATTTTTATTATAAAAAATATTCGTTTCAATATTAAGTTATTCACATCAATTGTGTGATTATTTTTTTGTCAAAAATTCTAATACATCCTATCAATATGTGAATTTTTATGAGTTATTAACCAAAGATGTGGAAAACTCTGCACTTATCAACATTTTAAAACACTTTGCACTCTAACTTCACCAATTTGCAATCAACTTCTTTTTACATTTTAAGGGACTAATCCAGAATCGTGTGTTTAATTGCAATCACGTTAATTTTATTATAAA
>JAHHTF010000045.1 GCA_020024775.1 Ureaplasma sp.
AATTATATAATATTTTTTAGTATTTCGTGTGTTCATTTTGAACGAAATTTAACACAGATTCAAAAACAAAGCAATCGTCAATGCATTAATTAATTCATTGGATGACTTGTTAACATTTCAAGAATTCCCTTATGAAACTAGAAAATTCATTTACACAAGCAACATGGTTGAAAGTTACAACAGAGTTCTAAAGTTGGTTAAGAAATGAAAAGGATTATTCCATACAGAACAATCCTTATTCAATTCAATAATCATTTCTAAAATGGTTAATAAGACCATCCATAGAAATATAATATTTTAAATCCTTAGATATTTATTATATTATATTTTTATAGGATATCAATTAAAGTGTTTAAATATTTACACAAAAATTGAACCACTCCCCATATCCCATTCAGAGATTATCTGAATGGTTTTTTATTTGCAAACAAAAACTAACTTCAAAACTTCTTAAACAAGAAATCTTAAAGTTAGTGTATTTTGATTTAATTTATTAATACATTGATGTGTAATATGAATGTAAATGAATATATTAAATGATTAAGTTTGCATGTCTTGAAATTAATCTAGAGTATCATTTAATTGCTTGATTCATCATTGTTACTACAGATAATTGCATTCCGGTTTTTGTTTTAACTAAACAAGATGACATCAATTGTTTTGATAATCTATCATTATTAGGTTGTTTAATGATCATGAAGTTAACCATTAAACCAGCAATAATTACAAAACAGTATCACATAATAAATTCATTTGGCCCATCTAACCATGTAATAAATTGGTTAGCATATAACAAGAACACATTGAATGTAATGTATGTCATCGTATTATTATATAATGGAACATCCCGTTTTTTATTATCTTCATAAATTTGCTTTAATTCTGGAGAATACCAAACATCCACTGATGCTTTTAATGTAAATGTATTTTTGAAGAAATATCTACTTTGTTTTAAATATGCATCTTTATTGTTTCTGAATTTAATTAATCCAACAATAATACAGAATATTAACATCGTAGTACTTACTAATACTAAAACTAATAAGGCAGTTCCTGAGTTGATTCCAAATGCTTTGATATCAAATAATAAATAAGAAATGAAATATAAGAAATAGGCTGGATTACTTGTTAAACAGAATCAGTCATAAATAACAGTAATCTTTTTCATTCATTCTGTACTTTTATTATTTTTATTCATGAAGTATCCAATAATCATTCCAGCAAAGAATCAGAATACTAAGAATGTGAAGAATGAAATTGTATATGGTTTTGAGAAAATAATTTCCATAAATAAATATTTTCCTCAATAATAGAATTGCCCATGTTTGAAATCAGCAGTTCCATTATAACCAATTCAATGTAATTCCTCTGAGTTATGATAAATCATTCCATCCACTGAGAATATCTGTGAATATGATAATGATACTAACATTACTAATGCAATGAATCCAATTTTTCTTAATATTTTTCTAGCATCATGAGTTTTTCAAATATAAGCCATACTTCTAATACTAGAGAATGGAAGTACGATTCATAAACTAAACAATGTGAAGATGAAGATTCATATCCCGATAGAATAACTAAAAGAAATTGCTTCTTGCACCCACTGTGTTTCATTTTTATCAGATACTGGTCGGAATTGATTTATTCCTGCAAAGGTTAATCCAATGATAAACCCAAGTAGAGTAGCTCAATAAAATCCATATTTAGTTTTAAAAAATTTGTTTGGTTTTCATCTACTTATACAAGCAAATGTTATTAAAAATACAACACAACAAGTAACTAGGAAGGCATAAACAATAGATTCAGGATGGGTTAGTGGCATGAAGTATTCGCCACCAGGCGGAATTTGTGTTCCAGGAGTTACTGGATCTACCATGATTATGACCTTTTTAAATTAAAAATCCCTTTTTAAACATTATAAAAACCTTCCGAATTATTTATTTTGAATTCAATATATAATGTATCTAATTATAGCACTTTATTATAGTTATTTTTTTTTATTACCTAATATTCACAATAAAGCACGGATTTAGTTCATTTATTTTTAAAAAACACCTATTTTTCTTAAAAAAATAAATTTTTTACAAATAAAACAAGTTTTTAAAAACCAATCCATTTTATTATAAAAATGGGTGTTTAAGAAATTTTGTGGGGAACCACAATAATAAAACAATTCTAACAAAT
>JAHHTF010000046.1 GCA_020024775.1 Ureaplasma sp.
ATATTCACATTTTCTATAATTTTTTCATACTATATATTGTACAAAAAATTATAGAAAGGAGCTTTAAAATGAGCTTATATAATTATCAAAATTGTGATAGGTGTTTATCACCAATAGATACACCAGATAATGTAGACAGTTCTTGTTCTGTAAATAGCATAAGACAAACTTTTTTAGAAATTATAAATGCAGTTAAAAATACAGAAGGTTTAAATTTTAATGTTGATGTTGAAATTACAAATAAAAATGGAGTTATAAGCATAGTTAATTTTTCAAAATTAAATATTAATAGCATTGTTTTATCAGAAACAACTTTAGTAATTAATGACATAGCTTTTTCTCTTTGTGATGTTGTTAAAATAAATGTTCTTTCATCATCTGTTTTAAATACAACTTTTCCAGCAACTCTTTTAAATTCTCTAAAAAATATTACTACCACATCTTACTATCCAAATGATGAATGCTATTTTGACTGTTTATCTTGTGGAGGTTGTAGTTCTTCAACAAATATAAAGTGTGCTCAAGAAATGCAAGATTATATTAATAAAAATGCTGGTTCTATCCAAACTGTTGGATATACAGGTGGTTTTTCTAAGGTTAAAGATATTACATCAGTTGGAAACATTTCAACTATTGATGTTGTTGAAGATGCAACAATTAATTTAAGCACAACTCCTGTTATAAACTCTGCTAGTATAGATAGTCAAACAATACCTGTTATAGACAGTGCTACTGTTTCTTCAGAGACAAGATCTGTTATAGATAGCGTTAGTTTAGATATTCAAACAACACCTGTTATTAAAGCAATTACATCATCTGAAACAGAAGTAGTTTCTGAAGTAAACCTAAATAACACTTCTTTACTTTCTGAAGCAGTTCCTATATTTACTGAAGTTGCTGCACCTTTAAATGCTACACAAACAGCAGTTGTTTCAGATATAATTTTAAAACCAGAAGATAACTTTGTTAATAATATCCAAACAACAACACAACAAGTTGTTTCAGAAGTTACTCAAACAACAGCAACTGCCATTACATCTATACCAGATGGAGAAGATATAGAAGGAGTAATTTCAGGGGTTTCTTCTCCAATAAAAGCTACACCTGAACCAGTTAATATTCCAACTTTATCAAGTACAGGGACAGGCTTATTAACTGTAACTATTGCAGCAGGATCTATAGATGGAACAAATCCTAGAAATGATATAACACTTAATGTCAAAGTGGGAGATCAAAATATAGTTTTTAGTGGTAATGTAGAAAAATTTGTTTTACCTAATGAGACTAACCTTATTGGATATACAGAAGGTGACCCTATATCTTCAACAGTTAAACAAATAGGAACACCAACAATGGATAATTTTGTACAATCAATTAGAACAACAACAGAACAAGGTATAAAAACAGTTACTCATCAAAATACAACTGGAAAACTTATAGATATAGTTAATCAAATAAATATTAATAATGTAGATAACCCTACAACAAAAACTGTAGTTGAAAATATTCAGCCAAGATCTGAGAATGTAAATACAGTAACAACAGTAGATAAAGTTACTTTAAGTGATTTATTTAGAACAACAACAGAAGATGTTATTTCCTCTGCAACATTAAGAACAACAACAGAAGATGTTGTCGCTTCAACAACATTAGATACAACAACAGAAAATGTGTTGTCTTCTGTAAATTTAACAACAACTAATAAAAATGTGTTAGAAACAGCTTCTCTTTCATTAAATAAAACAACTGTTATTAATGGTTTAGATGAAACAACTATCACGGTTGTTTCACCAATAAAAGAAGATATAGATGGAAGAATTTTTGCAGCAGGAGATGGAATTATGGCAGTAGATAATACTAATGGTGATATATCTGTGTATTCTATTTGTGATATAAATACTGTTACAAGCTAATTTTTAAATATCTTTTATTTGTAATGATACATGATTTCTCCTTTATGGTGTATGTTTAAATTTAATACCATATGGAGGAATCTTTTTTATTACATATTTATTATACATCAGCATTATAGTTATTAATAAAATAAATTTATAATAGATTTTTATTCTAAAAAGTGGTATAATTTGTTTATAGATAAAAAATTGGAGGG
>JAHHTF010000047.1 GCA_020024775.1 Ureaplasma sp.
ACAATTAAAATTTTACTTTCATTAAATATCAAAGTTAACCCTAAATTTTCAAAATTTTATAAAACCATATATCATTTAATTTGATTTCTTTAAATGATAAATATTCTAGATATGTACCACTTAAATCTAAGAATCTTAGTTTATAAGATACTAAACATTGAGTATTAAATCTAATATCTTTATCAATGAATTTATTAATATACTTTTGTTCTCCAACAATTGGGTGTTTGATAAAATTCATTGTTGCTCTAATTTGATGAGTTCTTCCTGTTTTAATTTCAACATCTAATAGTGAATATTTATTAGATACATATTTAATTAATTCATAACTAGTGATTGCTTGTTTATATTCATCACTAACTTTTGTGTTTGATACTTTAACAATATTATTGTTTTCTTTTTTGATAAAGTTAATGATAGTTTCTTTTGGTTTGTCAACTAATCCATATACTAAACAACAATAGTTTTTTTGGATTTTAAACTCTTTAAAGATTTGATTTAAACAAACTAAACTATTTTTGTTTTTTGCAACAATCACTAATCCACTAGTATTCTGATCAATTCGATGAGCTAAATATGGTTTAAAGGAGTTTTCATTTTCAACATCAAACTCATGTTTGTTATATAAATATTTTAAACATCTGTTGATTAGTGTATCTGGTTTTTTGTTTTGTTCATCATACACAATCAAATTAACTGGTTTATTGACAACCAAGATGTTGTCATCTTCATATACAACTAATAAATTATTGTTTGCATCTAAAAACAATAAATCAGTTGGTTTTGATTTATTAGCTTCTAATTTAAGATAACAAGATATTTCATCATCTAGTTGCAATCTATAATCAAAAGATGTTTTTTTCTTGTTAACTTTTATATCTTTATTTCTAATGAGTTTATAGATTGTTGATTTCTTTAAACTTGGATATTGTTTTAATAAAAAATTATCTAGTCTACAATCTACATCATTCTTTCTTACAATGAATGTTGTCATAATTATTTATTTTATAATAATATCTTTTAATTAATTTCATATATCTAAATTTGATATAATAAAAACAATTGTTTATTTAAAAAAAATAAATAAACTAATTCTTATAGATAAATCAAATTGAGGTAAAGTTCATATTATGGCAAATAAGTTTTTTAGCACTGATTCTTACCGTGGAGTAAAAACAAATAAACTAAGTAAATTCTTATTGGTTTTATTTTTAGTGATTGTTCCTATGGTTGTTTTTTGAATTTTATTTGGCCAAATAAATGTATTAGGTTTAAATTGAATTGTACCCATAGGTGGTAAGTTCTGACAAAACCAATTTCTTGTAGATCAATTAATTAAAGCTGACCCGGCTGCATCTACTTGGGCAGAAACTGGATGGTTTGTCTTTGGTTCTATTCAACCAGACCGGATAAAAGCATACAATGCAATTGGAATCAATTTATCTCAACCCTTGTTTAATCCATTGATTTTAGCCCCTACTCTTGGGTTATTAGGATTAGATATCATAATATTTGTTTTACTATCATTGTTTGCTAGAAACATTTATATTGATATCTTCCCAATGAGTATTTCTAGTTGGTCTGGGTTATTTCTATTAATCATTACTGGATTAATACCAATTAAAGAATCATATGCAATCCCAGTAATGATTGTCTGTATTGTATTAGGATGAATTGGTACATTGATTCCTTTAAACATCTTATTTAATAAAATCATCATTGATTCTAAACACGCTGATATTTATTATGAAAAATTATTACGTGAAACAAGAGAAGAGATTTTATCAAAAGATGAATCATTATTACCAAAGAAACCAAAATCAGATGATACTACATTCATTGATGTAAAAGAATAATATATAGGATTTTAAACATATCCCCTAATAGTGGACAACAGTCAAACTAAGAAAGGATATGTTTTTT
>JAHHTF010000048.1 GCA_020024775.1 Ureaplasma sp.
TAGAAAAAGTGGGTCCCTTCTTTTCGGTTCCCACAAAATTTCCTAATTACCCCAAGATTACTGTTAAAACATGTGATTTAAAATTAACTAATGTACAAAACAAAGTTGCTTATGAAGTATCAGTTACTTTGC
This sequence comes from Ureaplasma sp., assembly GCA_020024775.1. GTDB lineage: Bacteria > Bacillota_I > Bacilli_A > Mycoplasmatales > Mycoplasmoidaceae > Ureaplasma. The sequence goes on from JAHHTF010000048.1 coordinate 133, forward strand.
AAACCGGGAAGAACGTTAGTTTACCAGCATCTAATAGTTCTATTAAAGTTGATGGATTAACTTTATCATCAGCTAGTGCAATTAAAACGAACATTGTTCAAATAGCATTGAATCCAGATAAGTTAACTCAAGTATCAAATAAGTTTACACAACTAACTCAAGATTTAACAAATATTGAATCATCTAGTAATGTACAACAAGATATTCAAGAATATGTAGAGTCTTTATTTAATAGTAACAAAGATACTGCAGTTTCAAAAGTTAGTGCAACACTTTCAGAATATGTTCCTAATAAACCAAGAACATATGATTTAAGTATTGAGTTTAATAATAAAGTAGTGCTATCTGAATCATCACAATCTTTATTTGTTCAAACTTCACCTAACTCAATTAAACTTGCTCATCCGATTGAAACTAAAATTCTAGTATTATATTTATCAAATGATACATTAAATCAATTAAACAAAATTATTACATCTAATTTAAACCAAAGTGTTTCAACAGCTAAAATGGTAAACGCTAGAATAGATACTATTAAACAACAAATTAGAAAACAATTGGTTTCAACAGGAATATCTGATGAATTAATTTCAGCAATAAATGTTAATAGAGTTTCAGATATTGACCAAAGATTAAGTTATAGTTTATCAATTAATTTTTCTAAAGATATTCAATTTGAAAAAAGCTCAGCTTACTTTAATTTAGATGCTAACAAAAAGACTGTTAGATATAAAACAACAATATTAACAGGTTGTTTAAATATTATTGATAACACTAACAGTTTCGCTTCTGATATATTAGCTATTCCCCAACCAACAGAATATCCTTATAAATCATCTTCTGGGTACCACCAATGAGACGCACTAACTAATGACCCAACTAATAGATTCTTTAATCCAGTATCATCTCAAATCAATACTGGGATTGTTAAAAGTGAATTAATTAGATTTATTGAAAATTCAAAACAAAGTGTGGGTCTTGGTTCAAAACCATTTAATATCAATATTCAAAGAATGAATGTTTCAGTAAACAACAATTCAGATTATATTAATATTGATATTATGTATCAAGTGTATAATCCATATGATTCTAAAAAGAAATATAAATTAGGTTCATTGATAACATTTGAGTTACAAGAAAACCAAGCGGCTACAATCAAACTTAGTGCAAATTGTAGACTATCTAAAACATTCTATAAAGATGTAACTAATACAGTTGCTGGAATGCAAAAATTATGATTTGGATATAGTATTGATAGTATTAATGTTCAAAAAGATTCTGAATCTGTTAAGACATTCAAAAACTTCTCTCCAACATCATATTCAAAAACATTAAACAAATATGTAATGGTTCCAAATGATATTGATTCACAAAACTATTTAGATGTTAAAGATGAAGCTAATGCTAAGTTATCAACATTGACTATTAATCAAATTGATTCAGAAGTATACAATAGTGTATTAACAAGATTCAGAGGATTAACAAGAGACTTAGATACACTAAATAAAATTGCAACATATATTATTAATGATTATTCAGTAAGATCATTGCTATATGATAATGCTGCAGCTATTGCTAAATTGATTTATGAATTAGGGTTTGACAACAATCCTAAGCTAAGTAATTTGCCTGCAGTTATTCAAATGATTTGGGTAATTAGGAAATTTTGTGGGAACCGAAAAGAAGGGACCCACTTTTTC
>JAHHTF010000049.1 GCA_020024775.1 Ureaplasma sp.
TGCAATTTCTAAGCGATTTTGCAACAAATTCAACAGGGAATTTGCAACATCTAATTATCATTATAAATGTAAAAGTTTATAGTGATAATTTTATTTATTCTTAGACCGTTCATTAAGTCGTTTTTGGAGATTAAATAAATTCTTTTCTCATATCTTCAATCTATGAAGTTTTTCTTGATACATTCTCTCTTTCATTATTAATTCATCTTTTCTTTTATTTAAGGAATCACTCATTTTTTTATTTTGTAAATAAATGTTGTGAAAAGATTGTGCTTCTTCATTTACATCTAAACCATTCATAATACAATAATGTTCAAGATCATCTAATGATGTTCTATCTGGAATTCTAGCTTCATAGTATTTGCCATTACCTTTAAAGAATAAATGATTGTCTTTAGAATAACATAAAGTTACTTTTGATTTTTCTAACATTCTTACTCTTTCTCCAAATTCAGTATAAGGAGCATAGTATTCGCCTTTATATTTAACTAAACCATGACAAACCTTTCTTTTAACTGGAATTAAAAGACCATAAAAGATTTCTTTATCTGATACTTTTCTAAACATTGAATTTTCTAAAGGCATTCTTTTATATCTCTTGTTAAATCAATTTAAATATTTATGAATGTTTAGGTTGAAGTCTTCAATTGTTTTAATACCTCATTTAAATAGCATGTATGGTAATGCACGTTGAACTGTTTTAAAAGATAATTCAACATTTGGTTTAAATCTAGGATCAGAATCTGTTGAAATAGAAGTGCCCAAAGATTCAACAGCTGCCCTAACTGCACCATTTTCTTCATCATCTCCAAATAAACCTTTACGTCTGTCTGATTTAATTAGTACAGGAATTCCATATAGTTTAAACACACCAGTTAATAATTCTAGATATCCATGGTTAGTTTCTTCATTTTCCATTCATGCATATAATAGTCTTCCAGTTCTATTATCTTGAGCATGATATAAAGTAGATTTAAAACCACCTAGAAAATCATGTTTACATGCATCTATTTCAACACATTCTCCATATTCATACACTTCTAGTTGTTTGTAAATAACAACTTCTAATTGATCGATAATTCTTTTCTTTTCTTGTTCTGATAATCCTTTATAATTTTCTTTTGCTTCAGTTAGTTCTCTAAGTAACTTTCTAATTTTAGCTCTAGTCTTTTTGTGAATGTTTGGAGTTACAATTAGTTCATCATTTAAAACATTCATAACAGTTGAATAACTTCTTGTAGTTTTAGGTTTACTACCAATATAAATGTCATTATAAAAATCTACAACATTTATTTTAAAATCTGTTGTCCCTCTATACTCATTTACTTTGTCATTTATTTCGTTGTACATTTGACCAATTTTCTCTTTTTCATTTTTAGGAGTTTTATTTACTGGTTCTTTGTTTTTATTTCCGTGATAAATAGCTGCTTCTTTCTTTTCTTTGAAAGATTTTCTAATTCTTCAAATAGTTGATCTATTCACATTAAATCTTTTAGCGATAGCAATATCTGATTTTGTTGGATATTTTTCCATAAAAGAAATGATAGCTAATCTTGAGTATTCATATGTTGTATTTTGTTCTTTTAAAATTTCCTTCATCTTAGTTCCTTAAGTATATATACTATTATTCTAAGATGTTGCAAAATCGCTTACAAATCATATGTTGCAAAGTCGCTAATAATTTACAC
>JAHHTF010000005.1 GCA_020024775.1 Ureaplasma sp.
AAAACATATCCTTTCATAGTTTGACAGTTGTCCACTATTGGGGGATATGTTTATAGATGCTTATTTTTCTTTAAAAATCAATATTTTTGCGTATTTAGTTAAAAAGTCAAGATATTTTGAACCAAATAGTCATCTCTTAATAATATTAATATATTATTAAGAGTAAAATATACGCTATTAGATTTCTAAATAAATGAAATATTTTTTTTGATATAATTAAAATATAAGGAAAAAATATATTGTGAATTATATTGATATCTCAATATCAATTAATTTAAGAAATTTATAGGGAATAAAATAAGGATTTATTTATTATGAAATTAAGAAACAAAATTATTGCAGGAGTATTCGGTGCAGTAGCTTTAGCTGCAGTTCCTGCATCAATCGCATTAGTCACCACATCATGTGGTAGTGGAGATGGATCTTCAAACGGATCATCAAATGATAGTTCAAATGGTTCAGGAAGTGGAGACTCAAATTCACAAGGAAACCAATCAGGTAACAAACCTGGATCAAATAACGGTCACCACCAAGGACCAAATACAGGATCTGGTGGGGCAGATATTGTTGGATTAAAAAAACCTATTCCAGGTGTAATTCCAAATGACCAATGAAAAGAAGGAATGACTTTTATTAAAAATGGATTTACTTACAAAGTTATTCCAAATCCAAATTACTTTGCTCCGGAATATGGTTTTCCGACATCTCAACCTACAATGGCTTTAGAAGTTATTGGAGCAGATACAGGTGTTGTTCACTTAGATAGAATAGCAGATAATAACTCAACAGGTGTTGTAGATTACCTGGATAACTCAGGTAAAGGGGAAGTTGCATTACCAGTTACTAAGATTGCTGCAAATTTATTACCATCAGCTGTTATTGGAGCTCCAACAGATCCAAAAACAATTATTATTCCAGACTCAGTTTCTGAAATTGGGTCTAACGCATTTAGTTCAATTGCAAACAATATTTCAAAAATTATATTAGGTAACTCTTTAAGAATTATTGGTTCAAGTGCATTTAGTAACTTAAAATGTTCTGCACCAATTGTCTTTCCACAAGTTCTTACAACTATTGGAACTAGTGCATTTGAAAACACTGAATTCTCAGGTGAATTAGTTATTCCACCAAAAGTTACTATTATTTCTCAAAATGCATTCAATGGATGTACTGGATTTACAAGTGTTAAATTTCCAAATGGATTGAAAACTATTCAAAGTGGTGCATTCCAAAGTTGTATTAGTTTAACAGGAAGATTATATATTCCAGAATCAGTTACAAGCATTGGAAACCAAGCGTTCTGAAACAACTCAGCTTACGAAGCACAATCTGTTTATGTAAGTCAAACTTGTATGAACTCAATTAATGAAAAACAACAAACTGCTAATTTAATCTTTAAACCGATTTCTCAAAGACCAGCAGGTGATGTACCTCCAGCAAGTGTATTCACACCTCCATTTGTAGAACCAGGTCAAGATATTCAAGCATTACAACCAATTCCAGGTTTAATCCAAAATGCTAAATGAAAAATTGGGGATACATTTGAAAAGAATGGATGAACATACCAAGTTGTTAGAAACCCATCATATAAAGTTCCAGCATTCTCTCAAATTCAAGATCAACCTGAATTAGGTTTAAAAATTACAACAGCAATTAAAGGTGTTGTTAGTTTAGATAACATTGCTGATGATAACCAAACAGGTATTGTTAATTACTCAATTGATAGAAGTAAAGGTCCAGTGGCATTACCAGTTGTTGAAATTGGAGACAATATCTTTGGTGTATCAGGAAACGCAAGTGAAGCATTAAAAATTGGAGCTGGAACTCCTCAAGAAATCATTATTCCAGATTCTGTAACTAGAGTAGGAAATTACTTCTTATTTAATATGGCTAACCCAGTTACTAAATTCCAATTAGGTAAAAGATTAAATACAATTGGAAGTTATGCATTCAATAGTATGAAAGGTGTTCAAAATGGTATCACATTAGCATTACCTGAAGCATTCACAACAATGGGAACTGCAGCATTTGCTAATACACCATTCGAAGGACAATTAGCTCTTCCATCAAAACTTAAAGCAATTGCAAGTTCTGCATTCAGTAACTGTAAATTCACAACTATTGCACTTAATGAAGGATTACAAACTATTGGGTCATCAGCATTCCAGGGTTGTAAACAATTAGGTGGAACATTAACTATTCCTAAATCAGTTACATCTATTGGAAACCAAGCATTCTACAATACAGGTTACCCAGTACAAAAAGTAATGATTTCATCAAGTTGTCAAGTAAATAATTCAACCCAAGATCCAAACTTAGTTTGAACAAAAGGTTAATTACTAAATAAAATGATACAAGATTTAAATTGTGTCATCGGCCCTAAGGAGGCAAAATGAAAAAACATAAAATTATAATACCGCTATTATTTTCTACATTCTCTATTGTTGCTATTAGTGTTCCGTTAGCATCTTGTAGCCAAGAAGCTGCAGTGCCAACAGACCCTGACAACCAACAACAAGATGATCCGCTACCAGACGAAGATAGAACAGACCACGGTTTATTACCACAAGTATTACCTACTAGTGTTAATACAGCTAATTTAAAAAACATCATTTTAACTATGTTCCCTGATTTCTTTAAAAAATCAGGAGCAGATGCTAAAATATTGATTGAAAGAAACTTAAATCAATTTTTAGCTGAGATTGGTAGAAACGTACCAACATTATTTGCTAACTATCCAAGTGAAATGTATACAGCATTAACGACACAAAGATATAAATTCAAAGTAAAATTATCAACGAATAACGTTTTAAGTCTTTGATTTGATGATATCCCTGTGTATGATGATAATGGAGCAATGTTAAATGATGGTAGCTTAGTAGCTGCATATTCTGGATTTGCATATTATGAACCAGAATTAATTCCGCCACCAGCGGATGGTCACCCAAAAGTTTATCTAAAAGATTCAGAACTTCAACAAATTAAAGATACTATACAATCTCAGTTAGTAAGAATCAGTAATTATACAGGAATTCCAAGTGTTGTTGATAGATTAGTTACTGAACTAAATAAACTTCCATTCACTAAAGAAAAGAACATTACTTTTAGAAATGCATTCATTAATGAAGACTTTAGTACTACTAATGAATTTAAACAATTCCAAGCAAGTTTATTAGTTTCATTAGAAGGAAACTATTGATTAGCATTATCACCAGAACAAACAAAAACTGGCTTTAGTGTTTCAGAAGGTTTATATTTGAACACTCCTGGTATACAATCTAACATTAGTAACTATGATTTACAAAACCACAACACACCTTACCCACATATTACTGAAATGCCACGTTCATTAGATGAACTAAGAGGTACTGACCCAAGATCTATTGCAGAACTTAGAATTTATGACTCAAGAAGATATCCCATTGTAACTCAACCTAAAGACCAAGGGAAAGAAGGTTTATGTTGATCTTATTCAACAATGGCTTCTTCAGAAACTTCAATTCTTAAAGAAGGTGGAGTAGTAGGCCCTGAATATAATGATAAAAACTTAAACTTTGACCCAAGAAACTTCGACTTCGATATTGCGGATTATAAACCAGGTTATGACCCTTTAAACAACAACCCAGGGGATTACCATACACAAAAAGAATTAGGTCATGGTTATTGACCTGAACTAGCGGTATTAGGAATGCAAAGATGAATGGGACCATCATTAGATTATGGTGCATCACATACATTCTGACCTCAATTAGCAAACCTTGAACACTATGATACTATCATGAACCCAACAATTGATCAAATCAAATATTTGGTTGCTAAATATGGTTCTTGTGTACTATCATTTAATGCTATTGATGGAATGACTAGAAAGTCATATATTTACAGTCCCGATAAACCAATTAACCACGCCGTTGAAATTGTTGGTTGAAATGATTCAATTCATACAGACCAATTCTGACCAACTCAACCATCTAAACCAGGTGGATTCATTATTAAAAACTCATGAGGTAAAAAAGCTCATGGTGGATCAGGATGTTTCGTATTATCATATGAATCATACATGCCAGCAGTTAGTGCAGTAGATTTCGCAAGACAAAATCAATATGATAATAACTATTACTATGACTCATTTATTAGTCGTTCAACAGGTGGATATGGTTCTCAAGCTGCAAACATCTTTGAAGCTAAAAAAGATGAAGGTGAAACTTTAAAAGGAGTAAACGTTATTGTTAACGGTAACGATGTAATCTTATCAGTTAAGATTTATAAAAACCCAACTCCAAATCAACCAGAATCAGGACAACTAGTATACTACGATGCTCAAAGATTTACAGTTAATGGTTCTCATACAATTGAACTTAAAACTCCAGTTCCTTTAAACAAAGGAGATACATTCAGTATTGTTGTTCAACCAGTTGGTGGACAAATTGCAGTATCTGATGGAGAAAAATCAACTAATGACTTATCTTATGGTTTAATCAACGGTAAATGAGAAAACATTAGAAAAACAAAATCAAGAGTTGCTAGAATTAAAGCTTTCACTAAAACAAACCCAAAAACTTATTCTTTAGAAAAAGCTTCTAATTTAATGCAAAATGCAGACATTGATTTAAAGATCATCAACAACAAGTTAATTCCAAAAGTAACAATTGGCGACCAAGAACTTGTTAGAGACACAGATTATGAATTACAATATAATTATGACACTAAGATGATGAGAGTAGTTGGTATCAATGATTATCATGGAGCTAAATCAGTTGAATTTAACCCAACTCCAGAAATCAAGAAAACTTACATCCCATCTTGAACTCTTAATGAATCAATGAACTCTATTAAGTTAGCAGGTCAATATCTAGCTAAATTCAGAAAAGTTAACTAAACATAAAAAGTGCGAACAAAAACTCAAGCCTTTCGGTTTGAGTTTTTTTAATATCAATGTGGTTATTATTTTAATGCAACTGTTCAGCTGTTAGTCATGATTCCGTTATCATATACATTAAAGTAAGTATTTAATGTAATCTTTTCATTCATGAATGCAGGAATTGAAGTAAGAATTACATTGAATGTGTCAGTTATCATTTGATTGTTAATATTAACAATTACTGGTAATTCATTTGCAACATAGTAATTACTTAAATTAAATAATTGGTTTAAGTAAGTATCGTTTGGATCTGTTGCACCTTGAACTTGAGTATTTAAATCAAAGTTTGTTGTTCTTTCGATTTTGTTAACTGTGATTTGTCTACCAATTCAGTTTTTACCTAAAACAAATGAACCAATATTTTGTTTAGTTGTATTTTGATCGATTAAGTTTAATAATTGAGTTTTTTGTTCTGGAGTGATTGTATTTAAACTAATTGCATTTCCATTTAATTTATATGCATCGTAGTTTTCATATACAGTTGATGATAATGCTGCACTTGATAGCGGGCTAAAGATTTGTGCTGTATGGAATTTTTGGAAGAATAAAGGAGCTACTCAGTTGGCTAATTGAGTACTTGCGCCATCAAACACAGATTTAACTGTATTAGGCATGTTGATATCATGAGTTGTATCAACTTTAGCTTGTCAGTTAAGTGAGTTATCTTTGTTGATAGCAAATTGAACTAATGAGTCTTTGAAGTTGAATCCAATTTCATAGTAATCACCAGTTGCAAATTTCAAATCATTAAATAATAATGAAGTTACAAAAGCAGGAATGTTTGTAGGTAGGATTCCTTTTACACCATTAATGATGTTAGTGAAATCCATTGTAGCACCGAAAGTAAATTTCTTATTAGCTACTAAGTTTAATTTACTTGTTTGGCTATCGTAGTTAGCGTCAGCTGAATATGTTGTTTCTCCAATAGTCATTGCGTTATAGAAATCAATGATTTTGTTTGAAGTAGTTCCATCAGCTTTTGTAACTGTTGGATTTACTCAAATTTTTAAGAATGTAGCTAATGATGCTGGAGTAATATTTTTATTACTGAATATATAGTTATTAAGTGTATCAATTAAAGCTGCATTATTAGGTAATGCTAATTTTAATAATTCAGTTAATAGATTAACATTAGTTGTTGAATCTTGGGCTTGCATTAATTGAACTAATACATCTAAGATTCCAGCATTAGGCCCAGCAGTTTTAATAATTTCAGTTAATTGTTGAACAATTGTTTCATATGGTTTAACAACTGGAACAAATTGTACTACGATTCCTCAGATTGCTGGTAATGAGTTTGTTAAGAAAGTCATTCAGTCTTGAGTTAATAAACCTTTTATTAAGTCTTGGATTTGAGTTAATAATGCAGGATCTTTAATTACTGAGTTTAGTAATGGTAATACTGTATCAATTAAACTTTGTGCTTGTTCTTGTGTAATTGGTTCTTGTGGAATGAATCCCATGATTGTTTCTTTGAAATCTTGTGGGATTGGTAAAACATCAATTAATTGGTTTAATGCAGTTTTAAATTGTGGATTATTAATAATATCTAAAACCGGAACTTGTTTGAAGATTGGTTCAATGAAATTGCTTACAAATGAATATTGTGGTGCAAATCATCCAACTAATTGATTTGTTAATGCAGTAAAGTTTGCTGCATTGCTAGTTAAGAATGTAGCAACAGGTGTATTATCTGAAATACTAATTAAAATGTTTTGAGCTGGGTCAATACAATTCTTAATTAAATCTAGATGTTTTTGAACTGTAGTGTTAATATCTGATTTAATGTTATCTAATGTTAAAGTTGATTTTAATTTGTTTTGAGCTTCATCTTTAATATCAAGATAAGATTGTTTTGTATTAACATTTAATACTTCTGTGTTCATAGCATATGAGTAATTAGCTGTTGTGAAATTAGCTAATGCTTGAGTTTGATCATTAATTTGTAGGTTTAAGTTATTGAAACTATAACCAGCTAATAAAGTAGATGCATGACCTACTTGTGAAAAGAAAGTCTTTTTAATATCAGTCGTTCCACTTATATGGAATCTAGTGACTGCTTTTGAGTTTATTGTTGAATTTAAATTGTTTGTTAATGTAATTGATATAGGAGTATCAGATTCATTTAAAACACTGAAATCTAAATCAATTGAGTAATTGTTTTGATTACTTGGATTTGGTGTAACAGTTAAAGTTTTAATGTTTGTTACAATGTTTTCACTTTTGAAATTTGGATTAGCAATTACGTTTTCTTTAATTACATTTAATATTAATGCATTTACATAACTTACTAAATCACTTTTAATAACTTTATCATTGATTTTAGCAAACAGGTTATTGTATACTGGTGCATTTGGATCAGATGATACTGGGTCAAATGGTTTGAAGTTTGGATCATTTTGAGCTGATGGTACATATTCAACTAACGCTGAATCCATAATATCAGGTTTGTAATCTGCTAGATTGTTTTGTAATGAAACAATGTTAGTTAAGATTGGATTGATTAAAGCTAATGATTTAGCTGATGTTCCTTGTTTGAATCAAGTGTTTGAATCAATTGAAACAAAATCAGATAAGATTAGTTCAACATTAACTAGTTTGTAGCTGTTTTCATTAACTGATGCTGTTGAAAAGTTTAATGCTGAAACTGTTAAAGGTGTTTTAGCTGTAGTTAACACATTGTTTAGTTCATTAATGATTGATTTCTTTTTGTTTTCTAATTGCATTGCATCATTAATGCTTGTGTTAATGTTTTTGTTTAAAACAGTATTTAGTTGTTCTAAAACTGAGTTATCTAATTTTTTAGCTAAATTAGGATTTGAAAGAATTTGCGTTGTAAATGGTTGAGTACATTCTAATACATCTCCATTTGCACTAAATTCATTAAAAATTAAATTACTTCCAGTTCCTAGTTTGATTTGTTCTAATCAATCTAAAGAAACTTTAGCACTTTTTACATTTCCAACTGGATTAGGGTTAGCCAAGATCGAAATTGTAATACTTTTTAATTTTTGGGATATAGATTTATCAATTCTGTCTAAAGCAGTCTTGATGACAGTCAAAAGTTCTTTTTGGACTTCAGCTATCTTTGATTCATCACTCAAAGATTTGATTGAATTTTTCAAGTTGTCGTGAATCGACATTAAAACTGTATCATTTAACACTAGTTTATTATTAGTGTTGTCCCCCACTACGTTATCAACTTCATCTTTGTTAGTGTTGTTTTTATTTTCACTACATGAAGTAATAACTGCTGGTACAATTGCTGCACCAACCAAAGATGTGAAACACATCGAAATTATTAATGTCTTTTTTTTCATACATTAATACCTCCAATTAATTTGATTGCAGAATTTAAAATTCAACAATTTTGAAATAAATAGTAATTAATTTTATATTAAAATTAGACGATTTCAATAATTTTATTACTCATTTACGATATATTTCGTTAAAAACAATAAAGATTTATGAAAGTTTGTTATTTCATATATAATAATTACTAGTTGATACCAGGACGCAAGACTTGGATATCTTTTAACATTTTTAATTTGAATAAAAAAACTTAAAACAAAGGAAATATAAAATTTATGTCAGAGAAACAAGGCACAAAGATTTTTGCCCTAGGTGGATTAGAAGAAATAGGGAAAAATACTTATGTAATTGAAACGAAAAAGACAATTATTGTAGTTGATGCTGGAATTAAATTTGCTAATGCACAATTACTAGGTTTTGACTCAATGATTGCTAATTATGATTATTTAAAACAAAATGAACATAAAATTGGAGCACTACTAATAACTCATGGTCATGAAGATCACATTGGTGCTATTCCATTCTTTTTAAAACATATCAAAGTTAATAAAATTATTGCTAGTAATTTAACAACTCAATTGATTATTAAAAAGTGTTCAGAACACAAAGATATTAGACTTCCTGAAATCATCACTTATTTTGATAATGATGTAGTGGAAGTTGAAGATGTAAAAATGGAATTCTTTGGAGTGTGTCACTCGATTCCAGATTCATATGGGGTTGCATTTGAAACACCAGATGGAAGAATTTTATCAACAGGGGATTTCAGATTTGATTTTGCAACTGAATCTCAAAGAACTGATTTGAACAAAGTTGTTGAAATTGGAGCTAAAGGTGTTGATGTATTATTATGTGAATCAACATCGGTAGAAGTTGAAGGATTCTCGGATTCAGAAAGAAAGATTATTGCGAATTTACAAGAATTTATTTCTAAAGCCGAAGGTAGAGTTTTCTTATCAACCTTTGCATCAAACTTAGCAAGACTTGAACAAGTAATTAAGTTTGCTAAAACAATCAATAAAAAGATTTTATTGGTTGGAAGATCAATGGAAACCAATATTAAGATTAGTAGAAAATTAGGCTATTTAAAACTATCTGATATTGATTTCATTTCATCAAAAGAATTAAACAACTATGAAGATAAAGAAGTACTAATTTTATTAACTGGATCTCAAGGTGAAGAACAAGCCGCTTTAAATAATATTTTAGCTGGTAGACATGCAAGATTATCCTTTAAACCTTCTGATACTGTAATCTTATCATCTAACCCAATTCCAGGGAACTTTGCAGCTGTTGAAGAAATGATTAACAAATTATACCGTGTTGGTGTTAATGTTATTGAAAACCATCCAGATAAAAAGATTCATGCCTCAGGTCATGCTACTAGAGGTGAATTACAATTAATGATTAAAGCAGTTAATCCAACCTATTTATTCCCTATCCATGGTGAATACAAGATGTTAAAGATGATGAAATTAAATGCTGAAACCATTGGTATGGAAGAAGATAAAATTCTAATTGCAAAGAATGGTCAAGTAATTAGATTAAATAAACATGAAGCAACTTTAACTGATGAAATCATTGATACAAGTCCAATCTTTATTAATGGAACTGAATTAAACAATAAAGCAGCAGAATTATTAAAAGTTCGTGAAGTCTTATCAAAAGATGGATTTGTCTTCATCATGATTAAATATAATGCTGTCAAGAAATATGTAATTTCAGTAACATTATCAACAAGAGGTTCTTTCTTTGCTAAAGATGCAGCTTTCATTGTAGCTAAAATTAATGCTAAAATTAAAGATGATATCAACAAATATATTAAAGAACAAGGTTGAAACATGGCTGAATTTGAAAAGATTGCAAAAAGTGTTTCTAACGAATTTATTTGAAAGTTCAAAAAGAAAAATCCATACACAGAAGTTTACTTCATGGATGTTTGTGAAATTCAAAAACAAATTGATAACAAGGAGTTCTTTAGTATCAAAGACAAACCAGATGAAACAATGGATGATTTAGATTTAGATGATGATCAATTGTTAATGGATGAAGATGATATGCTTTGTATTGATGATGAAGATGAAAGGATGGATTAAACCATATGACGAAAGCAACAGATTTTAAAAGAGTGAAAATATCAAATTCTATTTGTATTGGGGGGATGATAGCATTTGGTAAATCAACATTAACTGAATCTTTAAAAAACAAATATGACAAGAATGCTAATGTTGTATTTGAGTTAGATGAAGATGATAACTTAATGATGATGTTATTAGAAAAAATGTATCAAAGAGAAAATAATGATTTATATGGATCATTGTTCCAATTATATTTTGTTTTAAATAGATTTGAAAACTACAAAAAGAATGCAAATCTAGATAGACTAACAATTTTTGATAGAAGTATTTTTGAAGACTGATTATTTGCTAGAGAAAACATCAATAGCCCATCAGTGTTTCATTATTACAACAGCTTATGAGAATCTGTTTGTAGAGAATTAATATATGATTACGGTGTACCAAAGTTATATATTATTTTAGATGGTGACTGAGAATTGTTTAAAAAAAGAATTTATCAAAGAAACAGAAAAGTTGAAATTGATAACTTTGAAAAAAATGAAAACTATTTTAAACAATTACTTTTAAAATATGCAGACTATTTAGTGAGTGCATGTAAAGATTTTGGAATTGATTACATTGTAGTTGATGCTAACTTAGAACAAGAAGATAAGATTGCATTAATTGATCAAAAACTACAAGAAATTGAAAAGAGACAAAATCAATAATATCTTAATCAAGAATCGAATTGCATTTTATGTGATTTGGTTCTTGTTTCGTGAATTTAAGAAAGGCGTATATTATGATAAGTGATGAAATTAAAGAATATATTAATTATTTAAATGATCATTCGGTTCAAGAAACTGTTGATAATGCATCTGAGAAATCAGATATTCAAAAAATGATTTTATTAACTTATGATGAATGTTGTGATTTCTTGATTAAAAAATATGGTGCAGTTCCAGGTGATTATTTTTTAAATGAAGGGATGAAGACAATTAATCCTAAAATTAAAAGAACAAGTGAAGGTTTGCAAATTCATCACATTGATGAAGATAAAGCAATCATGTTGTCCAATCAATTATATGCTAAGGACAAACCATTTGATTTTCAAAAAGCTAACAGATTAGTTTATTGTAATTTATTAGAACATTATTTATTACATATTAAAATTGTTGAATATCCTAATGAAAACCAATATCCTGGAGAAGAACCTGGTACTGGAGGAGTTGTTAATTTTATTGGTCCGGAATTAAATGATATCTTTTCAGGATTCCAATATAATGTTGCTTATAAAATTGCAACAGCAAATCTAGTGAAAGATAAAATAAAAGATTATTTATTGTGTGTTAAGAAATGAAAAGATACTATTTCAAATAATCCAAGATTAAAACAATTAACATTATTAAAATCTTTCAACGAGCAATATGGAAATTGAACTGATGAAAACAATAAAGATATCTATGAAATGATAGATTTAATAAAATAACAATATCAATTTGAAATTTACAAAAAAATTGATATAATTATTCTTGTATAAAGAAAGTAGTATTTTACTCACCTGAGTTTTAAATGATGAAACTAGGTTTAGGCTTTAATAAAATTAATAATAGATTCTCTGTTTTCTATTATTTATTGCTATTGAGTTCTACTGTTTTTTATATGCAGTAGAACTTTTCTTTATACATTTATTTTTCACAGGGAGAATTATGAATAATAACCAAAAACCAAATAATGCTCATAACCAAGTATTATTAAACGAAAAAATCAGATACAAAAGTTTATTTGTAATTGATGATGAAGGTGGTAATCTAGGTGAAATGACTACAAAAGACGCATTACAATTAGCTGAGTCTAAAGGTTTAGATTTATTAGTAATTGCAGTGCAAGGCCCTAAAGTAATTGCTAAGATCTTAGATTATGGTAAATACAAATTTAACCTTCAAAGAAAACAAAAGGAAAACAAAAAAAATCAAGTTGTTGCCAAAATTAAAGAAGTAAAAGTTAAACCTTTAATTGGTGACCATGATTTAATGGTTAAATCTGACTCAGTTAAAAAATGATTAAAACAAGGAAACAAAGTTAAATTCATTATTGAAGCTAGAGGAAGAATGAGTACAAAATCAGAATTCATTAAAGCTGTTTATGATAAGTTTGTTGAATATATTGGTGATGAAGCTAATGTTACTCAAGCAAACAAACAAGTAAATAACTTTAGATATGAAACAATAATTGAACCAAAATAGGAGAATAAAAATGAAAGTTAAACATAAAACAAAAAGAGCAGCAGCTAAAAGATTCATTGAAACTAAAACTGGTGAATTAAAAAGAAAACACGCTTACAGATCTCACTTAGCTCACAACAAAACTACAAAAACTAAAAGACATTTAAGAAAAGATGCTATCTTAACGTCTTCAGACAAACAAAGATACACACACTGTTTATAATTTATAGGAGAAAATAATCATGAGAGCAACTAATAGTAAAGTTACAAGAAGAAGACATAAAGCAATCCTTGAACAAGCTGAAGGTTCTTGAGGAACAAGACATACTTCATACAGAATTGCTAAACAAACAGTAATTAGAGCTGGTGAATACGCTTATAGAGATCGTAAAAACAAAAAAAGAGAATTCAGAAAATTATGAATCGCTCGTATTAATGCAGCAGTTAGAGAATTAGGTTTCACATACTCTGTATTTATGAACAATCTTAAAAAACAAAACATTGAAATTAACAGAAAAATGTTATCAGAATTAGCTTTTAATGAACCTGAAGCATTTAAATCATTTGTTACTTCAATCATGAAATAATTATTAAAATGAAAAAAGAATTAAATATGCAAAAATTATCTAAAGCTAATAAATTTCTACTTATTCCATTTGTAATTTTAGCAATTTTATTATTCTGTTTAAATGTTGGGGTGTTACTAACAACTAAACAAACAATTAACTTTGGAGTGACGGGAGCATATTGAGCAATCACTGCATTATTTATTATTACAGTTGGATTAATCATTGTGTTCAAGTTTATAACTAAATCATTTAAATTAAAAGATCCATTCTTTTATTTAGCAATGATTACGGCGGTTTTAAACTTATTTGTAAGTACTCCATGTGTTGGTTATATTACTAATCATGCAGCGGACTTAGCATTGCCTACTATTTCAGGTAGTTTATCAGCTGCATACTGAATATCATTAGTTGGTAACGGAACAACATTATTATTTGCAATTCTTTATTTATTTAGTGAAACAGGTGTGTTTGCTAATAAAGCTAATATCAATAAGATTGGTGAAGAATTAAACCAAGCTTCATTTGAATTAGTTGAAGAAGTGCAATAGGAATATATGAATAAGATAAAGATTAAAGATCTTAAACAAATCAAAAAGTTATCTTATACATCAAAATATTTTATAAAAACAAAAATGATATTAAATTGCATGGTAGATAATAACTTAATTTCTACAATGCAATTTATTTGTTTTAATGATGAAGATATCATGGTTTGTGGGATATCTGAATGTGTAGAAATTATTAAACAATCAATTAATAAAAAATATCTCAAAGATATTAGTGTATATGGATTAGTTGATGGAGATGTAATTAATAAAAATACTCCTATCTTAAAGATTGTTGGAAACTATCAACATTTTTGCTGATTAGAAAATATTTTAATTGGGATAATAACATCAAGAAGTTCAGTTGCTACTAATTGCTATAATGTATTAAAACAATTAAAACCAGACCAAGAATTAATTTATATGGCTGATAGATGCAACAGCTATATTAACCAAGAATATGATGGTTATGCAGCATATGTTGCTGGGGTTAGAAACTTTACAACCAAAAAACAAATTGAGTATATCAATGATGATAAATCAGTTAAATTGGTTGGGACGATTCCTCATGCATTAATTCAACAATTTGATAACGATTTAAATAAATTAATCATTGAATATAATAAACATTATGATGATTTAATTTTATTAATTGATTATGACAATGATGTGATTAGTACATTAAACAAAATCAAATCTAACATGCATTTAATCAAAGGAGTCAGAATCGATACTTCTAAAGCATTGATTGATAAATCTTTAGACCAAGATTCAAACAACTATGGAGTCAATAATGCATTAATTAAACTTGTACAAGATTGATTGAATATAAATCAATTTCATCATGTTAAAATTTATATATCATCTAGTATGACTGTAGATTCAATTTCAAATATAAATTCTGTAGACAATCAAGTATATGGAATTGGTGTAGGAAGTTATTTATTAACTAATTGTGTAAACATTAGTGCTGATTTAGTTAGTTTAAATAATAAACCACAAAGTAAGTTTGGAAGATCTGAATTACATAGTGATAAACTAAAGAAATATTTATAGGAGAAACAATGAAAAAGACATTATTAATTTATAGTAGAATTTGTCCTACTGAATCTTTACATACAATTAAAATTAAAGATGCTTTAAGTAAATTAGATAATCTTGATGTTTTAGAATTAGATAAAGATTCATATGATCATGAAGTTTATCAAAAACAAATTAAATCATATGATAATGTAATCTTATTATTTACTATTAACTGATTTAATTTACCTTGAAACCTTTCTAGATATATGGCAGAAGTTTGAAGAGTTGGTGATTTCAACTTAGAAGGAATTAATTTCTACACAATTACTACAACTGGTTCTAAAGAAGAAATCTATACAAAAGAATCTAGCTTTGGTTGAACTGCACCTGAATATTTAAATAATTTATCAAGTGTGTTTAAAAGATTAAAAGCTAATTATAAAGAAGCTTACTTTTATTACGATTGTGTAAATTATGATGAACAAAGATTGAATACTTTTATTGACACATTAATTTCAGAATACAACAATAAGATTTCTAAATAGTTATGAATATCATTAGTTATTTATTTAAAAACAAAAAAGTAATTTCAATCGAGTTAGAAAACAAACCTGTTCAATCAACAAAAGATTTTGAAACTTATACATTGCTTTATTGTGATGATAACGTAATAGGGATTAATATCTTTGATGAAAAGCTTACAAGTTTATATGGTTTAGGTTTAATTTATTGTGATAAACAATTTATTGATTTAGTTTTAAAACTAACTAAAATCGATTTAAGTAAATACCAACAAAACCTAATTTATTGTGCAAAGATATTAGACTTAGTTCCAGTTGAAGGAACACATTTAAATTATTGTGATGTACAAGTTAGTAAAGATAAAGTCTTAAAAATTATTTGTGGTGCTAAGAATGCTAGAAAAGGTTTAAATGTTGTATGTGCAACAGATAATGTATTGTTGCCAACCGGAAATAGAATTGTTTTTTCTAAAGTAATGAATAAAGAATCATTCGGAATGTTATGTAGTTTTAAAGAACTAAATCTATTAGATCATCATTCTGAAGGAATCATTGAATTACAAGACAAGAATGAAGACAAATTATATTCTGTTTTCGATTTAGTTTATGTTAATTTAAAGGATAATAAAGAATATGGAATATAATAAAAAACTATATGATGCAGTCAAAAAAATTGTTGATAAACATGATGAATTAACCAAGCTTCTTGAAAACCCTAATGAGTTATCTGTTTCAAGAATGAAAGATATTAATATCCAATTAAAACAAACAGCAAAAGTTGTGGAACCATTTGCTAGATACGAAATGTTGATTAATAACATAAACATTGCTGAAGATATTTTAGCAACTGAAACAGATGAAGAATATTTAGAGCTAGCTTATGCTACTATATTTGAATCAAAAAATGATATTCCAAAACTTGAACAAGAATTAAAAATCTTGTTGTTACCAGTTGATCCCAATAATGATAAAAACGTTATTGTGGAAATGAGACCAGGGGTTGGAGGAGATGAGTCTTGTATCTTTGTTGCAGACTTATTTGATACTTACAAAAAGTTCATTGAAAACCAAGGATGAAAAATTAAAATCTTGGATATGTCTTCTCAAGCGCATGGGTATGATTTTATTGCTTTCTCAGTTTCAGGTGATGAAGTTTATTCTAAATTAAAATTTGAATCTGGAGTTCATCGTGTACAAAGAGTTCCAGCTACTGAATCTAAAGGTAGAGTTCATACATCAACTATTACGGTTGCAGTATTACCTGAACAAGATGACATCGATATTAAGATTAACCCAAGTGATTTAAGGGTTGATACTTATAGAGCATCAGGTGCTGGTGGACAACACGTTAACAGAACTGAATCAGCTGTAAGAATCACACATATTCCAACAGGATTAGTTGCTGCTTGTCAAGAAGGTAAATCTCAGTTTGAAAACCGTGAAACTGCAATGAGAATGTTAAGAAGTAAAATTTGGGAAATGTATGAATCTAAAAAACAAGAAGAACTTGCTAGTTTAAGAAAATACCAAGTAGGTTCTGGAGAACGTTCAGAAAAGATTAGAACTTATAACTATCCACAAAATAGAATTACAGATCATAGAATCAATTTAACTTTAAATAAATTAGATTATGTAATGTTGGGTAATCTAGATGAAATTATTGACTTATTGATTGCAGATGAACAAGCTGATTTAATGTCTAATTTAGAAATTTAATATGACTTACTTTGAATTATTTAATATACTAAAATCCATCAATAAAGAACATTATCATGATGAGATTTTATATGAATATATTTATGATGACTTAGTTTATGATAAACTAAGTTTTTTATCTAATAGAAATATACTAAAACCTGACGCACAACAGGTTATAGAAAAGTTTGAATACACCATAAATAATAATATTCCTTGAGAAAGAGTATTAGGTTATTGTTATTTTTATAATCTAAAAATCAAACTCAATGATAATGTGTTTAGTTGTAGAAAAGACACTGAAGCATTAGTGCATCATGTGATTTTGGATAACCAATTTCAAAAAGATAAAACATTTGTTGATTTAGGAACAGGAACTGGTTGTATTAGTGTTGCATTGGCATGTAATTTAGATAAGTCAAATAAGTTTATTGGGTTTGAAAAAAGTCCTTATGCATTTAATAATTCATTGGAAAATAAAGAGTTATATCAACTAGATAATCTTGAAATTATTAACCAAGATTATTTAGAACTGATGGAAAATAATTCCTTTATAGATTTTGATGTATTAGTGTGTAATCCCCCTTATATTTCAAGAGATTATAAACTAGATGACAATGTCATTAACTATGATCCTGAAAGTGCATTATTTGCAAATGATAATGGATTAGAATACTATGATAAAATCCTAAATTATTTGGTTAGAAATGAAATTAAAAATGTAAGTTGTTATTTTGAAATTGGGTTTGATCAAAAAGAACCATTAGAAAAAAAACTAGAAAATTTAGGAATAAAATCATATAATTTTATTGTAGACAATTTCGCGATTCCCCGGATTTTAAAAATTTGTTTATAATTTTTGGGGATGTCACGGTTTCGACAGAAATGATGGACTATAAAGTGCAGTGGGGTCTGCCCCTTACAGCTCGAGGTTTCAATAAATGCAGAAACTAAAACTAACAAAGCTGAATTAACTAATTTCGAAATTAGTAAATTAGCACAAAACCAATTAGCTTACAACTTTGCTATTTAATTATTAATAATTAATCAAAAAATTGTTTAGTTTATTAGTTCTAATCAAAAACTAGTAATCTTGTTATTGGTGTTTGTTATTTTAAAAAATAACTTAGATTTAAAATACTAAAAAATAAATAAACTGTAGACCTTTATAGAAAGTTGTTTTTGGAAAGGGGTTCGACTCCCCTCATCTCCACCATTTTAATCTTTGACAAAATAACCATTTAGTGGTTATTTTTTTGCATTTTATAGTATTTTGGTAATCGCCCCCCCCCCTATTTTTGATATAATATAAGTATTACTAAGGAACTTAGTAATTTATATTAAGGAGTTATATATGAAGAAAAATAAGAAAGCTTTAATTGGAATTGTTTTAGGAACAGTGGTATCTGCATCTTTAGTGGCAGTACTAGTAGGTTCTTGTGCTAATAATGAACAAACTGTTCAACCACAACCAGCACCGCAACCTCAACCTATGCCACAACCACAGCCAGATCCAGACAAACAAGATCCAATTATTCCACCAACACCAGATCCAGTTGAACCAGTTGATCCTCTAAAACCAACTAAGATTATTCTACAAAACCAAGATATCCAAACTTTCAAAGATATCTTATTGAATGCTGTATCTGAATTGATGGAAGAATCACAAATACTTAAAACTGAAAAAATTATTGAAGAAAGATTAATTGCATTAGATGTTATTCACAATAATCATATTAGTGTATCTAATGTTAAATTGAACCGTCAACAAAATTTAGTGGAAGAACATGTTGTGTTCAAACCAAGCTTTGTATTATCTGCATCTTTACCAATTGAATTAGCTAGTGATATTTCAAATAATCCGTTCATTGTTTCTTCAAATGTTTTCACATATAACTCTGCAATTAAATCAAGTATTGTAATTCAAACTCCAACTCCAACACCAACTCCTAAACCACCAGTGCAAAACTTTGTTAAGTTAGAACCATCTGATTTAACATTAATTAAAAATGAAATCTTTAAATTAGTTTCTGTAATGTCTGCTGAATCTCAACAACATGATGTAGAAAGCCAATTACAAACTAATTTAAATAATTTAAGTAACATTAACTCAAAGAGTATCAGAGTATCTGCTGTTAGTTTAACTAAAGATAACGATATTGATAATAATGTGGCATATAATGCGAATATTACTTTAGCTTGTGAAAAAGATATTAAAGTAGATGAAACTAATGATAACCCATTCTATTTCTCTAATAAAACATTAAGAACTAAAAAAGCAATCAAAACTAATATTTCAACAGTTGTGCCACCAAAGCCAACTCCACAGCCAGAACCTCAGCCTCAACCTGAACCTCAGCCTCAACCGCAACCAGCTCCAAGTCCGATTGATCCAACTTTGCAACCAATTGTATTTACATATAATGATTTCAATTCATTAGATGGCTTGTTATACAACAAATTCCAAACTATGTCTAACATACAATTTGAACAAAGAAAATTAGACGAAATTAAAAAATCAGTTCAAGAAAACAAATTCTTCTCTAAGAATAATATTAATGTAACAAATGTTATATTCAATAGAACTAAGAATGATACAAATATTGTTCATTATTCATTAACAATTCAAACAGACTCGAAACGTAAAATTGTTAAAGATACATCTAATCCGATTATGGCTAATTGTCCATATACATTTGATGGTTCAACAATTATTACAAGTGAATACAGTACTAGAATTGTAGATAACTCTATTGATAAAGAAATTATCTTAAACAAATCAATTATTGATGAAATGAACGTAATTGTTACATCAGTTGTTGAAAACTTAGAATGAAAAGATCAAGAATTTGATTTAGCTAGACAAGTTCAAAACCTATTAAATGATACTAACTTCTTTAAATCAAAACACATTCAAGTAACTGATGTTGTTTTAGAGAAAAAAGGTTCAGTTAAAGGAATGGCTACTTATATTTGTAAGATTACTTTACAAGCCCCTGCACCAATTAAGATTGCAGGTGGAATCCAAGATAATATCTTCACTCTTTCATCTAATGTTTTAACAACAACTCCGATTGTTACAAAGATGAATGAAAAACTAAACCAACAAAATACAGACCCGGAAATTGCACTTCCTGTTACAATTGATGATGCAACATTAACTCAAATCCAAAATGTATTAAATACAAATTTAAATCCATTAACTGATATTCATAAATTACCATCAACAAAAATTAATATCAAAGCTAAGTTAAATGATATTGAGTTCTTTAAAACAAATAACTTAACAATTTATGAAGTTGATTTAAAAAGAGTAAATGTTGGTAGCAACGTTAAGTTTGTTGTAACTATTTATATTGGTGCACATGGAATTGTTAATTTAGCTACTAATCCAAGTCCTTTATTCACATTAAAGGATGCAGTATTAACTTCTCAAGAAATTAGTACTAACATTCCATCATCTGCTCCAACATTACCTGAAGCTAGTTATCCAACATTAACTACTCAACCAGCTACTTTAGATGAACTAAGAGATACAGATTACAGATCAATTTCTCATTTATCTAAATACAACAGTAATGATCCAAATTATGGAATTGTAACTTCTGTTAAAAACCAAGGTAGTGAAGGTTTATGTTGATCATACGCAACAGCTGCAACATCTGAAACTACTTTATTAAAAACAGGAATTGTTCCTGAATTCAATAATACTAATTTAGATATTAGCGAACACAACATTGACTGAACTTCTCACTTTAGAACTCCAGTTGCTGATAAACTAGGATTAAACCCAGGAGATGAATGAACTGGAAGATTAAACCATGGTTACTTAACATCATGAGCAGCTGAAGGTTTAACTCACTGATTATCTCCAAGTTTACAAAATATTGGAAAAGAATATTCATACTTACCAACCGTTGCTGCACTAAAAGACTTTATGTTATTAGGTGTAGGTGTTCAAAGTAATGATGAAAAAGTTCAAAGAATTAAAGATGCAATTGCTAAATATGGTGC
The DNA here is from genome assembly GCA_020024775.1 of Ureaplasma sp. Classification (GTDB taxonomy): domain Bacteria; phylum Bacillota_I; class Bacilli_A; order Mycoplasmatales; family Mycoplasmoidaceae; genus Ureaplasma. The sequence goes on from JAHHTF010000005.1 coordinate 20,883, forward strand.
TGTTAATGGTAGCTATTTAGTTCACCCTGATCAAAACAGATATCTTTACTATGATTTAAAATCTGAAGCTGATTTCCCAGGAATGTCTTTGGGTGGACATGCAGTTACACTTGTAGGGTGAGACGATACAATTAGTAAAGATAAATTCGGCCCAACTAAACCAACTAGAGATGGTGCTTGAATCATTAAAAACTCTTGAGGACCACAAGCTCACAATAATGGTGGATACTTCTATTTATCTTATGAATCTAAATTATGGGATGCAATTGCTTATGAATATGCTCCTAATGCTAAATGAGACAACAACTATTATTATGATTCAAAAGCAGATTTTGGTGCATTAACATTTGAATCTAAAAAGAATGCAAATATCTTCCCAGTTAAAAAAGCTAACTATGATATGAAAGAAGAGTTAACTGCTGTTAATATTGGTTTCTCAGCAGCTAATACAACTGCACATATTAAAATCTATAAAAACGTAGATGCTAACTTCAACAACAACAGATCACCTGTTAATAATCCAGAATCAGGTCAACTAGTTCATGAACAAACAGAACATTTCGATTATGCAGGTAGTTATACAATTGATTTAACTAAACCAATTGAACTAAAACATGGTGAAAACTTTAGTGTGGTTGTTGAGTTATCAGGTCCAAACCCAGATTTAGGTTTATATTATGCAAATGATAAATCAAGAAACGATATGTCTTACTTCTATAAGGATGGCAAGTGAACTTGTGCTCAAACTAATGCAGTGGGAGCTGCAGCTAGAATTAAAGCCTTCACTAAACAAACACCAATTGAAGGAACTCATAACAATGATTTAAAATATGCAGATGTAACATTAGATAAAGATATTGTTAGAGCATCTGATTTAAATAATTCTAAACCATTACCAACTGTAAAACTAGGAAATGCAACATTAACTCCTGGTTTAGATTATACAGTTGAATATAGCCAAGAATACTTCCCTAACCTATGAGTAGGTAGTGATGAAGAAATTGTAGGAACTGGAATTGTTACTATTAAAGGAATTAATAAGTATTCAGGGATTGCAACACAATCATTTATGATTAAAGTTGGATTAACTCCAGAACTAGATCCTACTTGACATTACGATGAAGTTAATAAAACAATTTCAATGTGGGTAAATGATAAGAATAAATATTCTGATATTAAATTACCAGCTGGTTGAAAATTCAGTGATCCTAATGGAAATTTAATCAATGGTCAAAACACAACAACTCTTAATTATTCATCAGCTAATGATACTATTTACAGAAAAACCAGCTTTACTTGTATTGTTAATAATAATCCAAGTTCAGTTAAACAAAAATATAGAGTATATGTGACTGGTCCAGATGGTAAAGATTTATTAGATAAAGCCTTACCATTAATCGAAGTTTATGACAATGATAATAAACTAGTTCATCAACAATATGCAAGTTTTGATCCAAGTTACATTGAATTTGAATTACCTAAACAAGGATATAAAATTCATCTTAAAAAACCAGCAACAATTGTAGGATGAGACTATGATGAATCAATCTATTATTCATTAACACCTCAAATGTCTTATGATAGAATTGACCCATCTAATACAACTATTCCATTTACAAGTATTGTAGTATCACCAATCATTACAACTAATCCATATGACATCAAATACAAAAAAGGAGATGTAATATTTGACATCTCTGGGGTTGATACTAAAGGTAACAAATATTCCATTAAAGAAAATGTTGATGATAAAAAATATACAATGATTATCTTCTTTAAAACAACATGTAGATATTCAATTGAATCAATGCAAGCATTAGTTTCACAATTAGCTGATTATCCCGGAATTGAAAATAAATTATCTATTATTGCTTTATCTGATGCTGACACTCAAGCTTCATTAGATGCATTCATGACTACTTACAATTTGAATCCAAACATCTTCCATTTAGCTGTTGATCCTCATAGTACAATCAAGAATTACTTCTTCCCATGAGGAGGATATCCTAAATATGTGATTGTGAATCAAATTGGTGCAATCCAACAAATTCATGACAATCAAATCAAAAATTTCAAAATCTTATTAGACTCATTTATGAAATAATTAAATCTTGGTTTATCCAAGATTTTTTTATGTAAATTTGAGTAATTTTGCAGGTCATCAATGACGTCATTGATGAATTCATTAATGACCTCATTAAAGAAATGAACTTTCAAAAACAAAAGACTTATCATTCTTTCTAACAAAAACACAATTTATTATATATAATAATAATTGAGTTATTTTTTTAACTTGATTAGTTGACTATGATTGAAAATAAAAAGAAAATTATAATTTATCATTTTGTTTTACTATTCTTTTTTGTTGTAACCTTTGTTGCAGGGATTGCAATTGGAATAATAAAATCAAATTGAAGTTACTTATCTACAGTTTTCTTGAATATCCCTTTTATGTCTGCTGCAAAGCTAGTTTATTTAGCAATTGGTAAGCAAATAGACAAGAAAGAACATTATTCTAAAAAGAAAGAAGTAGTAACGAAGATGGTGTTATTACACATCGCTTCTAATATATTGATGGTTCTACCATTCACGATTACTTGTATTGTATTTTTCCTAACGGATGGAAAGCAATCTGGTAATTTAGTTACAATTGCAAATAACAGTACTAATCTCAATTTATGAATCTGTGTAGTGTTTATGATTGGGATGTCTATTGCTTGAGTACTGATCCATGTTTCTTTGTCTGTTGCAAAAATGAAAAAGGAACAAAAGTTAAAACAACAAACAAATGATAATATAGTTGCTTTGAATGAAAATCATGACAACCAATCCACTATTATACAGGAGGATGAATAATGGATAGATATGAGCCGCTGGCAATAAACTATGCTGTCAGCCCTATTACTTCCATTGTGGTGACTACTGTTGTGCTATTCATCATTTGTCTTGCACACTATTTAATGGCAAGAAAAGTGAAAGCACACCAAGCACCTGGTAAGTTTTTAATTCTTATCGGAAGTATTATCGAATTTGTTAAAGGTTTAGTTGCTGAAGTTATTGGTAAAAAACACACTAAACTAACACCTTACTTCTTATTCGTATTTATGTGATTAGCTATCTCTAACTTAATTGTATTATTCGGGTTCAGAGAAACTGCTACATCAATGACTGTTCCATTTGTATTTGCACTAACCACTTGGTTTGGTTCACAAATTGTGGCAGTTAAATACCAAAAATGAAGTTATTTCAACAAGTTCTTATTTAGAATCAAAGTTGGAAAAGATAAAAAAATTCCAATTATGATCAACCCATTAGAAATTGTTTCTAAGATTACACCTATTATTTCACTTACTTTCCGTATGTGAGGTAACATTACTGCTGGTTCAGTAATTTATGCTTTAATCTGATGAGCATTTGGTGGTATTACTAATCCATACCCACAAATAGGTATCTTATTAATTTCTGGTACAATTGTGATGCCTTTCTTATTAGGTTACTTCACATTGTTTGCTGGGGTGATTCAAGCATTCGTATTCATGTTACTATCAATTACATATTGAGGTCAAGAAATTAACGAAGGTGAAGAACACCACGCTCATTTAGCAAAATTAAAAGAAGAAAAACTTCTAAAACAAAAAGAAGCTTTAGAATTACGTAAAGCTGAATTAGAAAAAGTTAACATTAATAACTAATATTTAAAATATTTAAAATTTATATAAAATTCGATTTTTAAGGAGAAATTTAAAAATGAGTATCGATTTTACACAAATTATTAGTGACTTCGCTGAACATGCTAGTAGAAGTGCTGATGTATTAGCTACTGTTGCTGACACTGCAAGTGCTGTTGCACCAGTTACTGAAGCTGTTGTTGCTGCTGCTGCTGAACCAGCTGCTGCTGTTAATAGTTCTGACTGAGCTAGATTTATTGGTGCTGCAGTATCTATGATTGGTGCTATGGCCGTAGGTGCATCTCAAGGGTATGCAGCTGGTACTGCTGCTGCTGCTGTTGGACGTAACCCAGAAGCTCAACCTAAAATTTTAAACACAATGATCGTTGGGATGGCGATTACTGAAGCCGTTGCTATTTACTGTTTCATTATTGCTATTCTATTAATCTTCGTTGCTTAATTATTTATAACCATATATTATTATTCAACAATTAAGCGCAAGCTTAGATTAATCAAATTATTGAAATTAAAATAAAAGGATTTAAAGATTATGAACAAATTAAGAAATAGAACTAAAAAACCACTAATTTTTCTTGCTTTAAGTTTCGTTTTAATTTTGATCTTATCATTATCAATTAGTTTAACATCTTGTTCAGGTGAAATTGGAGAAATCCAACCTGATAAAATTATTAACCAAATCTTCCCGAGCTTATGAGTATTCATTGCTCAAATGATTTCAATGGTTATTGTATTCTTATTAATCTTATTCTTTGTATGAAAACCTGCAAACAAAATGATTGATAGAAGAAGACAAATGATTTTAAATGAAATTGCTGAAGGTAAAGAATTCAAATTAGAAGCAGAAAAAGAATTAGAAAATGCTAGAATGCTAAACGCTAACGCTACTGCTGAATCAGAAGCTATCATTAATGATGCAAACATCAAAGCAAACTTCATCATTACTGAAACTACTGAAAATGCTAGATTAGAAGCATCTAAAATTCTAGAAACTGCTAGAGCACAAGCTGAACGTGACGTTAAAAAAGCAAAATTCGAAGCTGAAGCTGAAATTATTGATACAGCTATTAAAGCCGCTGAAGTGTTAATTAAAAAAGAAATCTCTAAAAAAGATAACGAAAAATTAGTAAAAGATTTCATTAAAAGTTTAGAAAATGACAAACAATAATAAAGCAATTAACACTGAAACGCTAACTATTCTCGATTATAAACAAGCTGAATTAAAATTAACATTATATTCAGCATACCCAATCGAAACTTCAGACGTTAACAAAATCGCTCAAATCTTAACTAAAAAATACAACTTCGTAGCCAAAGCTGTAGAAGTAATCATTGATCCAGATTTAATCGGAGGAATCAAAGCTGTCTTTGATTCAAACGTGATTGATGGAACTGTAAAAGGAAAACTAGGTACAATTAAACGTAATTCAGAGGAAAGAATATAATATGAAAGACTTAGATTTAAAAGCAATAAAATCAATCTTAACAGAAGAAATTAACTATTTTGATACTGTAGACTACTTCAAAGACGAAGAAGGAAGAGTATTATCAGTAGGTGATGGAATTGCCCAAGTTTCTGGATTATCAAATGTAATGTTAAATGAAATTGTAATCTTTGAAACTGGTGTTCAAGGGATTGTATTAAACCTTGAAGATGACCACGTTGGTGTGGTTATGTTAGGTAAATATGATGATATTGAAGAAAATCAACCTGTTCATAGAACTAACCGTGTATTTAGTATTCCAGTAGGATTTGACTTCATTGGTAGAGTTGTTGATGCTAACGCTAGACCAATTGATGGAAAAGGTCCAATTAAATCAGAAGGCTGAGCACCAGTTGAAAAAATTGCACCTGGTGTTATGAAACGTCAATCAGTTGATCAACCATTAGAAACTGGTATCTTATCAATTGACTCAATGTTCCCTATTGGTAAAGGTCAAAGAGAATTAATTATCGGTGACCGTCAAACTGGGAAAACAACAGTTGCTACTGACGCAATCATTAACCAAAAAGGTAAAGATGTATACTGTATTTATGTAGCTATTGGGCAAAAGAACTCAACAGTTGCTGCATTAGTTAAGAACTTAGAAGAACAAGGAGCAATGGAATATACTACTGTAGTATCTGCCTCTGCTTCTGAATTACCAGCTTTACAATATGTTGCACCTTATACAGGGGTTACATTAGCTGAACATTTAATGTCTAAAGGTAAAGATGTTTTAATTGTTTATGACGACTTATCAAAACACGCTGTTGCTTATAGAACGTTATCATTACTTTTAAAAAGACCACCTGGACGTGAAGCGTTCCCTGGTGACGTATTCTACTTACACTCTAGATTATTAGAAAGAGCTTGTAGATTAAACCAAGCAAATGGTGGAGGTTCAATTACTGCTCTTCCAATCATTGAAACTCAAGCAGGAGATATTTCTGCATATATTCCGACTAACGTAATTTCTATTACTGATGGTCAAATCTTTATGATGACTTCATTATTCAACTCTGGACAAAGACCTGCAATTGACGCTGGGTTATCAGTTTCACGGGTTGGTGGTGCTGCTCAAATCAAATCTGTGAAATCAGTATCTGGTTCATTAAAATTAGAATTAGCTAACTACCGTGAATTAGATGCCTTCTCACAATTTGGTAGTGACTTAGACGAACATACTAAATCAATCCTTGAACATGGTAAAAGAAGCATGTTGATGTTAAGACAACTACCTAACCAACCTTTATCTCAAACAGATGAAGCAATTTTACTATTAACTATTAAACAAAGATACATTGATGTTATTCCTGAATCAAGAATCCAAGAATATAAGAAATTCGTTCTAGAAAATGTTAATCCAGAATACTGAGAAAGATTAACAGAAGCCAAAGAATTCACTAAAGATGATTTAGACCCATTATTCAAAGGTCACTTATATGAATTAACTTTAGAATTCTTAAACTTATTAAAAGATCTAGAACCTGAACAATACGAATTAGCTGTTGCTTTCTTAGATGAAAGAGTGGGTATCCACAAACCAGGTTTAAAACAAGAAGAAGTTTTAGTTGAAACTGATGATGAATCAATCATTGATCAATTAGTTGAACAAGATGATGAAGCAATGCAAGAAGTTTCAGACGAAGGTGATGATGAATCTAAGATAGCTAAAGATTTAGAAAATGAATTAAAAGCTTTAAGAGCTAACAATCCATTCAACTACTTATATCTTTGCGGTTCTGAATCAGGTATTATCCGTAGCCTACTTGACAAACATCAAGTTAGACCAAAACCAATTGGTAACGATTTAGATGTTATTGAAAAAGATTACTTCTTCTATAACTTCAAAAACAAAAAACCATTTGACTTCAATGTATTCCCATATTCTCAATCAAAATCAAATGACTCAGTACAATCTTGTCACTCAACTACTAACGAATGTACTAACAAAACAAATGATGAAGGTATTATTAAAGGATTATTAGATACAGACCAAGTTTCATCAAAACCAATCGGTGAAGACTTAGATACTGATTTAATGGATTACTTTGAATACAACTTCAAAGCAAATGATCCTTCATCTCACTCATATCAACAACAATCAAGTAAAAATTCAAACCAACAACCAATCAATAACGAACTTATTGATTTAACTACACCTCAAACACCTATCGGAGTGATCAGAAGACTTTTAGATGAACAACAAGTAACACCACAACCAATTGGTGATGACTTAAATGTTATTGAAAAAGATTACTTCAAATTCGATCACCTAGCTCCTAAACAAGCCCCAAAAAGAGAATCAATTTTCAAAATCAACACTAACTGAGGTAACAAAATCTCTCAAGAAGAAGTTGCTAAAAGAGAAAGTGAAGTACACAAAGTTGTTACTGCAAAAGAAATTGATCCAAAAACTGAATACTATACAATTATGATTTCATTAGACATGTCTGAAGCTACTAGCATCATTGAAAAAGGTAAATCAGCATTATTCTTTAAAATCTTACCGGTTCAAAAGGTTAAAAGAGTTCTTATTTACTTAACAAAATCATCTAAATTCAATGGTGGTGTAATCGGAGAATTCGAATTAGAAACTAAAGACAAAATGTCTAAAACAAAAGCGTGATCTTTATTTGGTAGAGTATCAACATTGAAAAAAGCTGAATTTGATGAATACTATAAAGATTCAAAAGCAGTTTCAGTGATGAAAATTAGTGACTTCATTAGTTACTCTCAACCAAAATCAATTGAAAGCTTTGGGGTTAAAAAAGCTCCAGCTTCATTCATGTACTTAAAATAAGAAAGGAGATAATATATGAAAAAACAATTTACTGAAAAGAAAAAATCATCTCCATCTAAGTCAGGTTATACTGTTCAGTTCTGAGTAGTTATTGCTGTTTTAATTGCATGATTCTTAGTTGCATTAGGATTATCAATAGCTGTTGGTATAATCTATACAGATTCAAAAGGAATGCTAGATGCAGTAAATGCTGCAATCGAAGTAGCAATTATTGAAAAAGGTAAAACTGGTTTAGATACATTTACAGTATCTTATAAAGGTTCATTATTACAATATTGATCAAACCAAAAACCAACTGATCCGAATTTAATATTTGCAACTGCTATAAATGTATTCATGCCTACAATTACTGTTACTCCAACAGATACATTGGTAAACTATGACCAACCAACAACTTTATACTTAACAACACAATTTAACTTAATGGACTTCGCTAAACATGGATATAAAGCTGGAATGTTCATCAACACTCAAGATGAAGAAATCTGAACATACATTACAACTCCATTATTCGTGTCAAACCCAGGTGTTTCATTACCTGATAAAATATCACAAGTTCAACAAATTAGTTTAATTCATGGTGATAGTTCAAACAACATTTCATTCATTGGAGCTAAATGAGATCCAACAATGGTAGCAGCATTATACTGAACTTCAATTGCTGGATGATTAGCTACTGGTATTTGTGCATTAATCTCATTATTCATCGGATTGCCTGTAGTATTGAAAAAAAGAGAAGCTAAAAAAGAAGCTAAAAAAGCTGCATTATTAGCTGAACAAAACGTTCAAGTTGTTATTGCTTAATTATGGCATTAAACCAACTAAAAAGAAAAATTAGTTCAATCCGTTCAACGCAGAAAATCACAAATGCGATGTGTCTGATTGCCACAACAAAATTAAAAAAACAACGTAAATTATTTGAATCATTAAAAGACTACTTTTATGATTTCTATAAGATTGTAAATATTTTGTTAGATGGTAACGAAGAATTCATGGAATCTTTATTACCAAAAGATTACCAAGAAAACACTTTATACATTAATATCAACTCATCAATTGGATTATGTGGTTCTTATAATGCATCATTAGATTCACATGTTGCAAAATTAATCCAACCAGAAAACCCAATTGTACAATTTGGAAAACAAGGACTTGATTTTTTAAATGTCCATGAATATCCAAATGAAATCATTAAATATTATAATTTCAATGAAAAGAAAGTATCTTACAACATCTGTTTAGATATTGCAAATGAAATTATTAGTTTAATTAAACAAGGTAGATTTAATAAAGTTAAAATCAACTATGTGCAATTCATTAATGCATTAACATTTACTCCAATTACAGTTGATGTAATTCCTTTCAACAAATCTTTATTTGAAGAAGTGGGTCAAGTTAAAGATAATGCAGAATATGAATTCAACCCAAACAAAAAAGAAATTTTACTTCATTTATTACCAGATTACATTGCAACAATGTTATATGGTGCTTTAATTGAATCTAAAGTAAGTGAGTATGCTTCAAGAAGAAATGCAATGGATCTTGCAACGAAAAATGCAAAAGAATTATCTCAAAAATATCTATTGCAATTCAATAACGAAAGACAAGCTCAAATTACTACAGAAATTATTGAAATTATTTCTGGTGCTATGGAATTAAAAAAAGATAAGAAAGGAGTATAGAATGACACAAACTAAAGGAAAAATTGTTCAAGTATTAGGTCCAGTTGTTGATGTAATGTTTGAAGATGCAAAAAACTTACCAGCAATTCACTATGCACTAAAAACTAGCTCTCCATTATGTTCTGAAGTTACATTAGAAGTAGCTGAATTAGTTGGAAACAATACAGTTCGTTGTATCTCAATGAACACCACAGATGGTCTTAAAAGAGGACAAGAAGTAGTTAACACTGAAGCGCCTATTAGTGTTCCAGTTGGTGCACCTGTATTAGGTAGAATGTTCAGTGTAACTGGTGAAACAATCGATGAAAAAGGTCCAGTAGAAGCAAAAGAATATGCTTCAATTCACCGTAAACCTCCTACATTTGATGAACAATCAGACAAAGTAGAAATCTTTACTACAGGAATTAAAGTTATTGACTTACTTATTCCATTTGCAAAAGGTGGTAAGATTGGTTTATTTGGTGGTGCTGGGGTTGGTAAAACAGTATTAATCCAAGAACTTATTCATAACGTTGCAGCTGATCATGGTGGATTATCAGTATTCGCTGGGGTTGGAGAACGTTCAAGAGAAGGTAATGACTTATACTACGAAATGCTTGAATCAGGTGTTCTTGATAAAACATGTTTAGTGTTTGGCCAAATGAACGAACCACCTGGAGCAAGAATGAGAGTTGCTTTATCAGGATTAACTATGGCTGAACATTTCAGAGATGTTCAAGGGCAAGATGTATTATTCTTCGTAGATAACATTTTCAGATTTACACAAGCTGGTTCTGAAGTATCTGCTTTATTAGGTAGAATGCCAGGAGCTGTTGGGTACCAACCAACATTAGCTTACGAAATGGGTAACTTACAAGAACGTATTACATCAACTAAAGTTGGGTCTATTACATCTATCCAAGCGATTTATGTACCTGCCGATGACTTAACTGACCCTGCACCTGCTACAACTTTCAGTCACTTAGATGCTAAAGTAGTATTAGACAGAAACATTGCTTCATTAGGTATCTTCCCAGCAATTAGTGTTCTAGAATCTTCATCAAGATTACTAGATCCAGCAATTATTGGAGAAAGACACTATAACGTTGCAACTAAAGTTCAACAAATTCTTCAAAAATTCCAAGAATTACAAGATATTATTGCAATCTTAGGTTTAGACGAGTTATCTGAAGAAGACAAAAATATTGTTTACCGTGCTCGTAAAATTAGAAACTTCTTATCTCAACCATTCCACGTTGCTGAAAAATTTAGTGGTATTCCTGGGGTTTCAATTAACCTTGAACAAATCATTTCAGACTTTGAAATGATTATCGAAGGTAAATGTGATGACTTACCAGAACAAGCCTTCTTATATTCATCTTCAATTCAAGAAGTAATTGCTAAATCAAAAGCTAAATAATTATTATGATTAAATTAAAAATTATGACTCCAGATTCTGGAATCTGCTTTGAAAATGAAGTAAAATATGTTGATGTTAAAACACAAACAGGACATATCGGATTACAACATGGTATTACACCAATGATTGCTGCATTAGATAACGGTGCGTGCACAATTAAAAGAGATAACCAACCTGATCTCGTTGGTATTGTATGTAAAGGCACACTTTACGTAGACAAACAAGAAGGGATCAAAATCTTTACTTCAGGGTTTGCTTGATTAGATAAAATTAGTCAAGCTGAAGTAGAAAATGAAATCAAAACCTTAGAGGAAAAAATCTCTAAACTAGATCCAAACCACAAAGACTATACAGATTATGTTGATCAATTAATCATCAACAAAAACCTGTTAGCAGGCTTGAAAAATAAATAATATTAACTAGGTGTTATATAACAAAATACTTTTGGACTTTAATTGGTTCAAAAGTATTTTTTAATTGCGTATGCAAATATATACTTTTAAACCCAAAGACTTTTATATAATATTAATAACAATAAAGTAAAAGGGGGATTTATTTTATTATGGACAAAACAAAGATATATGAATTAGTGAAAAAAGGATATAAGGGTGGAAAAGAATATGATATGTTTATCCAAGAACTTATATCTAATTTAAGAAATGAAAATTTCAATGAACTATCAGATGAAATCTGAAAGATCCAACAAGCTAATACAAAAGTAGTTAGAACTCCATTAGTAGAAAAATCTAAGATTTATTTAAAACAACAATTACAACAAAAAATGGACTTTATTAAATTAGGATATACTAAAGATTTCATTCATAAAGTTTTATTGGTTGGTAAATCAGGATCTGGGAAAACTACATTTGCTGAATTATTAGTTGACGATATGAAAATGAAATTAGTAAATATTCCAATTGCTAAAATCATGGACTTAGATTTAGACTTTGAATCATGTATTGATAAGATCAAAGATTTCATTGTTAATTATCGTCATGAACAATGTATTATGATCTTTGACGATTTTGATTTGTTGTTTAATTTAAAAACGCATGAACCAATCAAACAAATATTAAAACCATTATTAAATGAATTAGATAAGTCTCATAGTTCATTAATTTGTTTTACATCTAAATCATTAAACTTATTAGATTCTTCGTTTGTTAAAAGAATGGATGAAGTGGTTGACTTTGATATTTATGATTTAAATGATTATATGCATATTGTTTCTGAGTTAGCAAAGGATTATGAAATCCAATTAGAAAAATTAGAATATGATTATATTAAAGATTTAATTTCTAAAAACATTGATAAAGTAAATTTAACAATGATTCAAATCTTAGTACAAAAGATTGCTATCAACAAATACAAATCAGAATCTAAACCGTTTGAAAGTTTAGTAAATGATATAGTTGCTGATTATTTATAAAACAATATAAATCGTGGATGAATTTAAGTCTACGATTTTTGTTGTTAATACAAGGTTTTTGGGGTAAAAAATCACAAGAATTCACCCCCCCCCCCTATTAATGACAAAACTACTAGAAAATGTATGAAAATCATAGAAATTCGTGTATAATTAGGGTGTTTAAGAAATTTTGTGGGGAACCACAATAATAAAACAATTCTAAC
>JAHHTF010000050.1 GCA_020024775.1 Ureaplasma sp.
CATTCCAATATCATAATTTGATAAACCTATTGTGCCATATGATGTAACACCTAGACAAGGTCTATTATAGCAAGATAAAATATCAATCTTTTTAATATTGTTTTCACTCATATAACAATAAACTTTAGGTGTTCCTCCTATTATTTTTAATTCTTTTTGAGCAATTATTTTATTTAATTTCATCAGCATTAACCTTTCATTTACCAAAATATTTATCTGTTTTATTTTCACCTTTATGGCTTCTATTAGAACTTGGTAATTCTTGGCGGTAATGATTTGGATTATTAAGTCCCCTCCCAATAACCACTTCCGCTTTACCAACTTTACTTGTGCCATTGGCAATGGTTGCTGGCATTTAATCTTCTACTATATTTGAAGCGATAAAAATTGTTTGATTATCACGTTAGATTGAATTCATGCCCCATTTTTTGTAAAATTTTTTGCAGAATACGAGGCGTGAATTTTTATTAAATACCTAATTTAAAATTAAATACCAAAGTAATAATCATCAACACAATGCAAATAAAAGTTATCATTATATTTAATTAAACAATTCCATTCATAAAATGAATCATCCATATCAAGATAAATAATAATTTCTTCAAATTTTTCATCTTGTTTAATTTTAATAAGTTCTTTTATTTCAAGATTAGAAATTAATATATTCAGCTCTTCATCATATTTTGAAAATGTCGCAATGCTCGTCTTAAACTTGTTAAAAGTTAATGGTTGATAATTCTCACAACCAAATTTATTTATAAAATTTTTAACAAGAACATTTTCCATATCTTCATCTGTTAATTCTGGAATATTTGATAATTTCAAATCAACATCCAATTCTTGATTTATATTCATTAACAGCTTTAATTTGTTTTTAGTAAAAATCATTGGTTGATAAAAAGAAGAGTTTGTTTGCATATCGCTGGTATTTGGAGTTGAAATAAACAGATCGCATACTTTTTTAATAACATTACCATCATACTCTATATACTTTCCATAATTTAATAATAAAGTTAATTCATTATCATTATTTTCACCAAATAATGAATTCACATATAAATCACCCCTAAATATGATTTTTTCATCTTTAAAAAAAATTGTTGTAGGGTCATAGCAATATTCATCATCACTATCTAAATTTATCTGATATGTATATTTTGTCATAAAATTAACCCATATTAATGTTTAGGTATTTTTCTAAAATCAGGTAGGTCATGGTTTTTCATAGTCCTATTCCATTCTTTTTCTGGTAAAAATGTTCTATGAATAATTTGTTTATCACTTGGCTTAACTGTAACATGATATACACCATCAATTACTTTTGGATTGCCTTTTTGATCTAAAACCTTCATAGTTCCTTGAACGGCATATTCAACTCGTCCATCTGATCTTGTTAGAATAATATTTTCATTTCTGATAATTTGTTTATCTAACTGTTTAGGGAAAGTATGAAAACTTTCTTTAACTGATTGGTAATAATTAATTTTATCAACAACCGCTTTACTATATTGTAATTCATTAGGATTAACATTTTTATTCCCTACAGCAACAACCTTTTCCGCTTTACCCGCTTTATTCATGGTATTAGCAATGGTTGCTTCGGCTTTCGTTACGTTCGAAGCACCTTTCAACGCCCCAGCACCAGTGCCAAGTTGTAAAGCGAGATCGATGTATTCAGGTT
>JAHHTF010000051.1 GCA_020024775.1 Ureaplasma sp.
TGATATGTACCCTCTTTACTGGACAAACCAGTAAGGAGGGTATTTTATTATGCGTTATAGTTATGAATTTAAAATGAAATGTATTGAAATGTATCGTAAAGGTATTATTCCCGACATACCAGAAGGTATCAAAAGAAAACAATTTGTGAATTTTATCAGGAAATGGGATAGAATTTTAGAAACACAAGGACCTGAAGCCTTAAAACACAAACCACAAAATAAATATTGGTCACCAGAAGAAAAGTTAGAACTTGTTTCAAAAGTATTAGCTGGTAATTCTATTCTTTCCACAGCCATTGAAGCTGGAATAAATGATGGAATGTTGTATCAATGGGTTCGAAATTATAAGATTTTTGGTTATAATGGCCTTATAGTAAAAACTAGAGGTCGAAAGCCAAGGGGATCTAAAATGAAAAAGAAAACAACGAAACCAAAAGAATTAAATGAATCAGAACGAGAAGAACTTGTTCGTTTAAGAGCAGAGAACGAATATATCAAAACAGAGATTGCCGCAATAAAAAAAGAAATAGCCTTGAGGCAAGAAAAGGAAGCTGCGCGTCTCAAGGCAAAAAAGCAGAAATCGTTAAAGAACTTAGAGAAGAAGGACATAAACTAAGTTATCTTCTTAAAGCTATGAGTTTATCTAAATCCACTTATTACTTTGAAATAAGTAAAGAAGATATCGTATCTAAAAGAAATGAAGAAGTATTAAATCAAATTATTGATATCTTTAAGGCTAATAAAGGCCGATATGGCGTTAGAAGAGTTCATCATGAACTAATCAATCGTGGTTTTAATATTAACCACAAAAGAGTTCAAAGACTTATGCATAAGGCTGGATTACTTGGTAAACGCCCTAAAGAGAAATATCATTCTTACAAAGGTGAAGTCGGTAAGATTGCAGATAATATAATAAATAGAGATTTTAATACAACAGCGCCATTACAAAAATGGACAACAGATGTATCACAATTTAATTTTTCATGGGGCAAATGTTATCTTTCACCAATTCTAGATATGCATACAAATGAAATAGTTTCTTATGATTTATCATTAAGTCCGAACATGGAACAAATCCATCGTATGCTTGATCATGCATATTCAAAGTTTCCATCATTAAAGGGCTTGATCTTTCACTCAGATCAAGGATGGCAATATCAACACCTATACTTTAGAGAAAGCTTAAAAGAACATGGCATTATTCAATCGATGTCACGCAAAGGTAACTGTTATGATAACTGCATCATGGAAACATTCTTTGGAAGAATGAAGAATGAAATGTATTATGGCTTTGAGAAAGACTATAAATCGTTCGTAGAATTCTCAAAAGCAGTTGATGAATATATAAATTATTATAATAATATAAGAATACAGGCAAAAACAAAATGGATGCCTCCTGTTAAATACAGGGAAACATCCATTTGTATAGCTTAATTCATAAATCTATGTGTCCAGGATTCTGGGTACATATCA
>JAHHTF010000052.1 GCA_020024775.1 Ureaplasma sp.
CCTAATTCAAACAACATAACACATGCATTAGTTGAAGCTCCAGGATAAAAGATTTCATCATTCATGCTAAAAACAGCAACTAAGGTGTGGTTTTTTAACATCTTTTCTTTAAAATCAGAAACAGCTTTATCTGTCCCGATAGCACATTGAAGAGGAAGAACAGTTGCTAATTTGCCTTTATTGACTGTTGAAGCGACGTATTCAACAAAGTAAAGTCCTTTAATTTGATCCATTCCGTTTTTGGTGTTTACAGGACAATCTTTTGGCATCTTTTGACCATTAAATGGTGGGTTCATCAAAATAACATTGACATCTTTTTCTCGGATTCAATCCTTTTTATCAAAACAAGAAGCACAAATAACGTTGGTTTTACCATCTTGGTGAATCAACATATTAGTTGTGGCTAACCCAAATGCTTTTTCTTCTTTTTCAATACCAAAAAGTTGTTTAGTTTTAATGTTTTTCTTAGCCTCTTCATCTTTTCCAGCATCAACTAACATTTTTGTCATTGCTTGAACTAAAAACGCCCCCGAACCACATGTAGGGTCTAAGACTCTTGAATTTTTATTAACACCAGCAATTTCACACATAAAATCAGTAACATGTGTTGGGGTAAAGGCTTGATTCTTATCAGCTTTACCAACATATTTGTTAAATGTAGTGAAGAATAAATTTAATAAGTCTTCGCCTTGTGAAGTAGTGACATCAATGTAAGGAATTAAGTTTTCTCTAATCTTATCAAGTAAATTAATCATATCAGTTGGCTTCATATCTCTAATTTCTTGATGTTTAAGAGTATTAATTAGGACATCGGTTTTGATTTTTTTATTATCATCGTTATCAATTTTAGATTCTAAGATTTCAATGATTCTATCAATAATTTCTTTTGTTTTAAGTCCGTTTCCGTACTCTAAACCATTATTTAAAGCTACTAATAAAGAACCAATAAATTGACTTCTAAATTTTTCTGAAACTCCATATTTATGTAAATCGTTATTCAAGGCATTTGTAGTTTCAATAACATTGTTCTTATCATTGATTCGGTTGTTGAATAAATTCACATAGTATTCCATTGAATTGATGGCAATTTCATCTTCTGATAGATTTTGATTTTTTCAAACTTTAATTTTGTTAGTTTTGATGTTGTATAAAATAGACACAATCTTGTTTTTAGGTCTATATTCACGTTCTAATTTAGCATACGCCAACAATTGATCAATTTCATTTTGACTGAAATTATTTTTGTCGCTTTTCTTGGTTTCAATTAAAACAGAAACCCCGTCCTTTTCAAATCTTAAATCTAATTTGTAGTGGTTTTCATCTGACAACAATGGTCTATTTAATACTTGTCTATAACTAAATTCATCATTTTCAATATTAGAGGTTCTAAATTCATTCCCGATTCGATTAATAATA
>JAHHTF010000053.1 GCA_020024775.1 Ureaplasma sp.
AGAAAAAGTGGGTCCCTTCTTTTCGGTTCCCACAAAATTTCCTAATTACCCAAAATTCCAGTTGTTTTATGTTTACATATTTTATTGGTTTTAGGTTCTTTCTCATCATAAGTGTAATTAGAAAGTAACTTAAAAACTCTTGCTCTTTTCTTCAAATAATTCGTTTTCATGAACACTCCTTGCACATAATTTTATTATATCTGTGTATAGTGTGTTCATTTCGAATGAAAAATATTATTGACGATTGCTTTGTTTTTGAATCTGAGTTTGTTTGCAATATCATAAATGATCTTCTGAGCTTCTTCTTGAGTAGATGTGTATTTGATTTTTGAAAATTCGTATTCAATCATTTTCTTATCTCATCCAAATGCTTTATTTGCTAGTTGTCTCTTAGTGTGGATGAAACACTTTTGATATTTAAAACCATCTCCGAAAACATTTCTTGCACCTTTTATGATTGCAGGATGATGGTCAGATGTTAATACATTAAAATTCTTTAATCCTTTATCATAGATGTCTTGGAAGAATTCGGTGTAATTGAATTCATCTTCTTTATCAACTATCTTAAATCCTAAATCGATTTTCTCTTTAGTTTTAAAGTTTATCCCATAAGCTTGAAGAATGCAAACAGATTTGATTGTTCTTGGATAAAACTCATTATTATGCATGAAATATGATACTTTTGAATATGTTCCATCGACAATTATTTGATCAACTTCAGTTGGAATACTTGAAGATTCATATTTTAATTTCATTGCATTCGCATAGTGGTTATAAACCTTCGTTATGAATTGTCTACCAATCCTTAAACCTCTTTCTTTGAAGTAGTCTGCAATCTTTCTAATTGACATTGAACCTAATAAAGAAATAATTGTTTTGATGGTTTCGGCAGTTGCACAAAGATATTTACAAAACATTTTTGATTTAAATAAATTCTCTCTATCTCTTGGACAATTAACAATGAATTGTTTATCTCCAAACACAATCCTTTTTGGATAAGTTCCATTCTTAATTAATCTCTTTCCTTCTTTTCTCAATTCATTATCAAATTCTTCAAATTCTTGTCTTAATTTTTGCTCAAAGATTTCTTTAATCTGTTCAGCTGTTTCTTGATCCATTTCTTTGATGTCCAAGATTTCAAGAACATCCTTTGTTCTATCCTTGAAATCCAGATTAGGGATGTTAGCCATATATACCTCCTTAATTAATTTACAGAAATTTTCTATTCCTAATTCATACAACAATCCAAATCATTTCTTGTCTATCCAAGTAATAATTCTATTTATTTTTGAATTCAAAATACAAAATAGTTTTTCAACTAAATTTAATTCTCCTATAGATTGCATGAAAAAAGTGGTAGCTCTCCAATTACTGTGTATTCAGTAAAAGGAGGGCTTTTTATTATGCTG
>JAHHTF010000054.1 GCA_020024775.1 Ureaplasma sp.
TTACAATCCCCTTAAAGTTTGTAACTGTTGGATCTAACATTTCACCCTTACCCATTAATAAACGTTTATTGTTAATATCATTTACTGGCCAGTTTAACCACATAAATGCTTGACGTCCTACAGCTTGTTCAAAGAATTCAAATGTATCTTGAGTTACATAACCAAGTATTACATCACCAGTCCACATAATATCAATAGTTTCTGGCATTGTACCAATAGTTTTTAAGTATTCATTATTAACATTTCCACCAGCTGATTCCTTTGTGTAAACCTTAGGAACAAATATGAATTCGTATACATCACCTTTTTGTAAACGCCATTTTTCTAAATCTTCCATAAGTTTTACTTGGTTATTAGCTTCCCCCTCAGCATCATCTGCAAGCACACCAAATTGACGTACTCCAACACTATATAATTGTTCAAACTTAGCTATTATCTTTTCTAAATCAGCTTTATAACTTTCTTCTGATCCAAAATTCATACCATCTTTTAAGAATGGGTGTATTGTCCATATAAATCTGTTCTTTGTTTCTATTCCAACATCAACCATTTCCTTTATTTCAGCTAACTTCTCAGCAGGATATGGCTCTCTCCACTTAAGACTGTGATATTCATCATCCTTTGGTGCAAAGATGTATGAATTCATCTTAAAATCCCCACCAAATTTCATTAAGTCCTTACGATTTTCATTGCTCCAAGGAATTCCATAATATCCTTCAATAAAACCACGCCATTGACCATCTGAATAGTCCTCAATTAATAATTCCTTTAATTCATTTCCTTCTAATTGATTAAATATTGCTTTTAAAGATGTAATACCATAAAATGCTGAATCAGTATTTTTACCTAATACAGCTATTACATTTCCCTTAACTGATACTACATGGGCATCATGATTTTCAAAATGAGAATCATTTGCTAAATTATTATCTGTAAAGTACTTGTCTACAACTCCTTCTGAGTTATTTATTCCTATTAGAAAGTTTGTCTTATCTTCTTTTATTTCATTACTTACTTCATAATTAATTCCCTTAATTGATAAAACCTCTAATAGTCTGTTTTTTGTTGCCTCATCAATTCCTTCTTCAAATACAACATTAGCATCAGCCCCTAAAGTTACTGTTCCATTATCATATGTTATGTTTTGAGGAATTGGATAGATTTCATACTCTTCTCCCTTTGTTGCTTTGCTGTCAGTAGCTAATACATTTTGTACAGGTAAGCTTGATAATAAA
>JAHHTF010000055.1 GCA_020024775.1 Ureaplasma sp.
GGAACAGCTACACAAAAGATGTCAGAAAGATTTAATCTTAATTTGACAACAATGGATGTAGGGTGGCCAGTAGAATCAGCTATTTCATTTGCAACACCATTAGTAATTTGGGTTTTCATATTAGCATTAGGAATAAATTTAATTATGTTGACAATGAACTGGACAAATGTTATGAACGTTGATTTGTGGAATTTCTGGCATTTTATTTTTACAGGAGCCTTAGTATATTATACAACACATTCTATGATATTAGCATTAATAGCAACAGCAATTTCAATAGTGATAATCATAAAATTGGCTGACTGGGCAGCACCAATAATAAGTAAATACTTTGGAATGGAAGGTGTTACTTTTGCTCATATGGAGTCAATAAACTGGTTGCCTATAGGGTATGGAATTAATAAATTGATAGATATGATACCTGGAATAAATAAAATTGATATTAGAATGAACTCTGGAGAAAATAAAAATACAAATTCATTGATGTCAATTTTTGGAGATCCAGCTATAATGGGATTAATTTTAGGAGCTATAATTGGAGCTTTAGCAGGGTACGGATGGAAAGAAGTACTGATGTTAGCAATGAATTTAGCTGCTGTAATGTTTTTGATGCCAAGAATGGTAAAAATATTGATGGAAGGATTAATTCCATTATCAGAAGCTGCTCAAGAGTTTATGAATGCTAGATTTCCAGGAAGAAAAGTATATATAGGGCTTGATGGAGCAATAGCTATTGGAGATCCAGGAATAATGTCAGTAGGAGTAATTATGGTACCTATATCACTATTATTAGCAGTGATTTTACCAGGAAATACAATGTTACCTTTTGCAGATTTAGGAATAATACCTATATTATTAACTTGGGCAATAATTCCTTCTAAAGGAAATCTATTCAGAGCATTAATATCTTCAATAATAGTAATGAGCTTGATACTTTTGATAGGTTCAGCTATGGCACCATTACTAACAACAATAGCGAAAGAAGTTGGATTTGCAATACCTGAAGGTGTAGGAAGTGTATCTTCATTGGATGCTGGTTCACACGTATTATCATATGTAATTTGGAAGATCTTTTCATTATTTTAGTTAAGATAGAATAATAAAAAATATTTTTTGGACTTGAAAATAAAGAATAATGTTATATAATGTAT
>JAHHTF010000056.1 GCA_020024775.1 Ureaplasma sp.
TGAATACAAGAAAAAGGTTTTAAATATTTAGTCCAGTGATAGGGGATATGTCTAGTATGCATATGCAGTTAACAATCCAAAGATAGCAAGAGTAGAAAGTAATAAAAGAATTAACAATACTGAAAAATGAGGAATGATTGATTATTATGTAACTAGTAATCTACATAAGTATATTTCATTTGCTGACAAACCAGGTTGTAGTATGAATAACTTCTCACAACAAACACATCAATGATATGTTTACAGAGACCCATACACAAACAAAGTAGTAAGTGATCCAAATCATAGTGGTATCCTTTTATCTACTTGAACTGTTATTCAAGATTTAAAATTATTATTTAATAGATTAAAATCGGAACCTTATAAAGGAACTGACGGAACGCCTGGTGATACAGTTTATGATCACACTTATATTCAAATCATTTCAGATCATGGATACATTGTAAATAAACTTCCTAATTTTATTAGTATGCTACAATATTTAGAAACTAATAAAGTATTAAGTGCACAAGATGTTGATGTTCTAAGAAAGTTTTATTACTTTAGTGTTAATCCAGTTATTTGTATCAAAGATTTCAAAAAGAATGCACCGGATAAAACTCAGTTTACTTTTAACACTGATCAATTCATTACATTAGGTGACTTATGCACAATTCAACAAAATATGTTAAACAAGTATACTAATCAGAATTTAGAATCTGCATTCTTTAGTCAGTCTCAATTAGATGCTGTCCAAAATCTAGAAGCTATTGCAAGATTAAAAACTGCATATTTAGCAAATCCATTAGATTCAAATGTTAATTCATTTGCTAATCAAAAATTAAGAAGTTTTGATATTACATCAACTAGAACTTGAAAATATGATGGAGGATCAAAAACCTTCTTGATTGTTTCTGATGGAATATCGGTAAATCCAATGGGATACAAAAATCTATTTAATAACAATATTTTTAAGGATATCATAGTTCCTACTAAATAAAAATAATTTCACCAGTTAGTTTTCTAATTGGTGATTTTTTAGTATAATTAAAATTAATAAAATCTACGGGTGTTTAAGAAATTTTGTGGGGAACCACAATAATAAAACAATTCTAACAA
>JAHHTF010000057.1 GCA_020024775.1 Ureaplasma sp.
TAAATCATTCCTTTCTCTTTTTTATTTATTAATTTTTAATAATAAAACTATCACTTTTAAAATAAATATTTGATTAACATAATCTCATTTGAATAAAATTCCAATTTAATATATACTTAAATTGAAATTTTATTTATAAAGGAGGAATGTGAAATGGAATTAACACCAATTTCACCAACAATTAATCTACCAATTAAATCAGAGTCTGTGAACATAGACATAGCTCCAACAAGCCAATATGGTAAAGATTATGATGTCGCTAGAATAACAAGCATTATAGTTTTACAAGAACCATTAGAAACTTCTCAAAAATTTTTATTGCCAAAGTCAGAAGAATTATGGTCTCCAAAATTAACAACCGAAGATGGTACTCAATTACAATTTTCTCTTGATGGTACTAACTCTGGTGCATTAGAACAATTAAAACAAACTCTTAAAGAACAATCTGATAAGTTTTTAGAAGATCCTTCTATCGACAATAGAACTCTTTTAACTGACTTACAAAATCAAGTTTATCAATTATCTCAATATACTACAGAAGAAGAAGTTCCTGTTGGAACACAATTGATAAAATTTTCTTTTGCTAAACCAATCAAGAAAAATGATGTTGGAGAATATGTACTAAAAAATTTAGTTCCTATGGCATCTTTTTCTATGCAAAATGGAAGTAAAGTTCATGCCTTAATTGCAATGCCTTTTGATCCATTTATTTCTGCTGACAATGTTGAAGGTACTTGGACAACCCCTGATACAAACGAATCTTCAATTATGTCCGAAACACATTTAGACAGTAGGACTGTACTTTCTGCATTTTGGCAAAAAGACCCTATGCTAACTATCAAATATAAATACTAATAGTATGGATTGCACACTTCTATGTGTGCAATCTTTTTATATATTATTTCTTATTTTATTAACAGTATTGAAAACTTCTTCTTTTATATCTTCAACATCATCTAATGATAGAATATTAAGGAAACATCCAGTTGCTATAAATAAGTTTTCTACATCTTTTTTCCACATTCTTT
>JAHHTF010000006.1 GCA_020024775.1 Ureaplasma sp.
ATTTGTTAGAATTGTTTTATTATTGTGGTTCCCCACAAAATTTCTTAAACACCCACTATGATCCTAGTGCTTTTGAAAACACTAATATCAAAGTCCATAAGTAAATAAAAAGATTCAGACTAACCTGAATCTTTTTAACATCTATTCAATAACATTTAATTGTGAATTATAAAGCTTAGCATAGAAGCCATCTAATTCAATTAATTCATCATGATTTCCTGATTCGATTAATTCACCATCTTTGATAACTAAGATCTTAGTTGCATCTCTAATAGTTGATAATCTATGAGCAATCATAATAGAAGTTTTATCTTTAATTAAATTATTCATTGCATGTTGAATTTGTTTTTCTGTTTTAGTATCAACAGATGAAGTTGCTTCATCAAGAATTAAGATATGAACATTATAAAGAATTGCTCTAGCAATTGCTAATAATTGTTTTTCTCCTTTAGAGAAAATATCAGCATTGTTTGATAATACTGTATCATAACCATCTTTTAATCTCATGATTAAATCGTGGCAATTAGCTAATTTACATGCCTCAATGATTTGTTCATCAGTTGCATTTTCATTTGCAATTTTTAAGTTTTCTTTCACTGTTTTATCAAAGAAGAATGTTTCTTGTAAAACCATTGAAATATTATTTCTTAATGATGCTTTTGTAACTTGTGATATTGGAGTATCATCAATTAAGATGTCTCCTTTATCAACTTCATATAACTTAGTAATTAAGTTAACGATTGTTGTTTTACCAGATCCTGTTGGACCTACAATACCAATGAAGTCACCTTTATTAATAGTGAATGAAATATCTTTTAGAACTGGACGTTCTGGGTTGTATCCAAATGTTACATTCTTGAATTCAATTTTAGGTTCAACTACTTTATGAGTTTCATCTTCAGTGAATTCAAATTCATGTTTATATTTATCATATGCAATTGAGATTACAATTTTTTCAAATTCTGTGTATTCTTCTTTTTGTTCAAAAACTGGAATAATTCTTAATGTCCCAGCTTTTGCTGACATAATGACAGTGAACACGTTTGATAATTGAACAAGTGGAGACATTAGGTTTCTAGCTAAGATTAAGAATACTGTTAATCTTAAACTTGAATTCATTACTTGTAATTGTTCTAATTGTTCAGGTGATACAATTGTTGGTTCATCATATACAAATGAAATTTTAATACCAACAAAAGCATCGTGGTGGCCTGTTAAAATCATTGATGCTGCACAGATTGTAATAATTGCAGTTGAAATATTTGTTAAAGATAATGTAACTGGAATTGAAGCTGACCCATATACTTGAGAATAATAAACAGCTTTAGCAGTTTTCTTATTAATTCCTTTGAATTTTTCAAACACTAATTCTTGTTGATTATAAGTATCAATTAAAGCTTGTGCTGGAATATATTCATCTAAGAAACCAGTAATATCAGCAATTGTACTTTGAACTTGAGCAAAGTATGGTTGTGATTTCTTTAAGAAGAATGATGTACTTAATAAAATGATTGCAGCTAATGCTAATGTAACAAAAGTTAATGTTACTGAAATAAAGAACATTCCAATTGTTACACCAACGAAATAAACAATTGTTCCAATGATATCTGTTAAGTTATCAGATAATAAACTTGAAATAGCATTTACGTCATTTGTAAAGTTTGAAATAATATTACCAGCTTTGTTTTGATCAAAGAATCTAATTGGTAAATTATTAATCTTTTTATACAAATCATCCCTGATTCGCTTAGCTATTCTTTGCCCCATCTTGACTGTTAATATATATTGGAAATACAATATCACTCAGTCAGCACAGAAGATTCCAATAATGATTCCACAAATTGTAGATACTCTTGCAAAGTTTGCTGTACCACCAGGACTTGGTAAATATTGCATTGCATATTGGATACAAACGTTACCACCAATAGCAATTGTAGATGAAACAATAGCTAACATAAAAACACCAATGATAGATCATTTTTCTTCTTTAAGATAATGACCAAAATGTTTTCAAATCATTTTGAATTGTTTATTAGAATTTTTCTTTTGAGTTCCAATTACAATTTCATCATTAGAAGTAATATCTAATCTAACATTTTCAACTTTTGATTTTAAGCTTTTTTCTAAATCTTTATTAATGTTAACAAAGATTCTAGAAATATCTTTCAACAATAAGTTTTTAAACTTGATTAAATTGTCTTTTAAACTTCTAATGATTTGTTCAGTACTTTTTTCATTTCAATTAGGCACTAATTCTTTAATGATATCTAGCACTAATTCTTCATTAAATATTTGAGTGTCTGAGAATTTAAACAATTCTATTTGTAATGAATTATTTGAAACTAAGACACCATTTTTATCAAATAATTGAACTTCTTTAATATTGATAATAATTTTGTTTGCAAATGCATGAACATCGATTTTAGCATTGATTAGTTCATCTTTCAATGTATCTGGTGCATTAATAAACAAACTATCAAAATTATCAATAATCATTTCTTTGAATCTAGGCTCTTCTTGTTTAATGATATCTGCAACTACTTCTGTAGTCAAGTTTGGATTATTGTTAGTGAACGTTGCTAATAAATGTTCAAAATTAGATCTGTTAATTTTTGTTTGTTTATTATTAAATCCATTAACAAATAATTCAAAAGCTCCATTAGATTGAAGGATGGCATGTTTGTTTAATTGATTAGTCATTTGCATGTTGTCTAATTTCATTTTCTACCTCCCTTTCACCTAATTGAGATATTGCAATATCATAATAAGCTTGACAGTTCTTTAATAGGTTGATATGAGTATCAAATCCAATTACTTCACCTTTATCCATTACAATAATTCTATTTGCATTTTTAACTGCTGAAATTCTTTGAGCTACTAATAACATTGTTTGGTTATATTTGTTTTTAAGTAATTCATTTTGAATTTCTTTTTCAGTTAACATATCTAATGCACTAGTACTATCATCTAGAATTAAGAATCTAGATTTCTTTAATAATGTTCTAGCAATTGCTAATCTTTGTTTTTGACCACCAGAGAAGTTGTTACCTCTTTCTACAACTTCATGATCAAAATCGCCTTCTTTTTGCATAATGAAATCATATGCATTAGCAATTTGACAAGCATCAATTAATTCTTCATTTGTTGTATCTGGTTTGGCAAACAATAAGTTTGACTTAATTGTTCCTTCAAACAATGTAACAATTTGAGGACAATATGTAATTAATGCTTTTAGTTGGTCTTTTGTGTAGTCTTTAATATTAACTCCACATAATTTGATTTCACCTTCAACAACATCATACATTCTTAAAATCAAATTTAATAATGTAGTTTTACCAGCTGAAGTTGAACCGATAATCCCAACCACTTCGTTTGGTTTAATTGAAATATTAATGTTCTTTAAATTGTAATCATTTTCTGGATTAAATTTGAATGATAGATTATTAATTTCAATTGTGTTTAAAGCATCATTAGGCAATTCAACACCTTCAGTTGGATATTTGATTTTTGGTTCATAATCAAATAGTTCTTTAATTCTTCTAACACTAGGAATACTTCTCCCAATTTGAACCATTGAAACAATAATCATAATAATAGAAGAAACAATTAGACCTAATAAGATTGATAATGAAGCAAACTTAGACATTAATCCAGCTGGCGAAATTCATGTCACAATTGGCATAATAATGTTTAATACAAAATAAATTGTTGGGAAAGCAATAAACATTCTTTTACTACCTGAAGTAGAAGATGAACGTAATGCTTCTGATGCAATGTTAAATGTTGCAATTTGTTCTTCTTGTAAATTGAATGATTTAACAACTCTTTGACCAATTACATCTTCTTGCACTAATCTATTAATCTTATCAACACCTTTTTGTGATCTACTAAAGTATTTAATAGCAGGTGCTGCTGAACCCATAATCACAAGGATTAATACAAGGGTACAAACAAAGATTAATACAATAATTGATCAAGATGGAATATTAGGATATCCTTGCGCTGCAACCCCTGCATCTGAAGATGATTGTGAACACATTGTAATAATTGCAATAGCTGAACCAATATAAATACAAACTGATTTAATTAATGTTCTAAACATAAACATATAGCTATTTTTCAACATTACAACATCTTGAGTCATTCTGGTTAATAATGATGAAGATTTAATATGGTCTAAATCTACTAATGAGAATGTTTGCACCTTGGCATACATTCTATTTCTTAAGTTATAAGTAATAATTGCTAACATCCTTGATAGGAAGATAACACTTAAATATCCTGCTGCTAATGAGACAAAAGCAACCAGAGCCATGATTGCTGTTCATATTCCCCCATTCGCTAACGCTGAATATTGTGGGAATGCTAACTCGGCATTTGGTTGCAGTGTCGCTTGTAATTTTGATAATATAACTGGCACTCCGACATCAGATGCTGCTGCAACTAATACTAATAAGATATTAATTACTAATAATGTAATTGTTCTCTTATTGAGTGCATATTTCAAAATCTTAAACATAGTTTTTCATCAATTCTACTCTAGCAGGATCAAATGACGCAATTGTATCATCTGACATTAAGTAACTGTATTTTTTGTATGAACTTGTAGTTTGACATAATCTAATAGTATAGTAGATGAATGCAATTGGACCCATAATACCTAAGATTAAAGATCATGCATTGTATAGTTCTAATCCAGCATCATATTGCATTGCAATACCGAATCCAACGATAAATGAAATCATTGCTGCTTGGATAGTAACTGTGAAGATGAATTCAAATAAGTTCATTTGAGATTTACGTAACACCATTTTAGTGTTGTTTAACATAACACCAAGTGGGTATAACGATGTTCAGATAGTTAAGTATAAATAAGTGATATTGAAGTCTTGGTATCCATTAGCTGAACTGAAGTTCATTTTGAACATTCCAAAGACTGAAGCACTTGACAATGTTGATAATTTGTTTAATAACATTTGTTTAACTTTTAATGCTAATGCACCTTTTGGTAAAGCTGGTGGTACACCAAAAGTTTCTAAGAATTGTACTAATTTAACAATTGATTGTTGTCTAGTAGCTGGGTCAACCATACCTTGGAACATTGGAGCTAAAGCTGCAGATAATTTTGGAGCTAAAGCTGCTGGAATACCATTTTGTGTTAAGAATGCTTCTAGCATTTTTGGATTACTTAACATTTTAACTTGGTCTAAGTATTCTTGTTTTTTAAGCATAGTTGTTAATAAGTATTGAAGATCAAGTTTGCTTAATTCTTTAGGGTTACCTGCAATTTGTTGAATTACAGTTTGACCACTATGAGTATTGTTAGCAACTAAGAAGTTGATTAATCCAATATTTTTATTAACAGTTGTGTTGTCATATAAGAAAATGTATAATGCAAATGATAATGCAATTTGTAAAAGGAATGTAACTGAAATTGTAATACCAACAATTCATAATAAATTCTTAGCAGTAACTTTAGTATCAGTTAATCCAAAGAATGTAATTGCATCTGCAAAACCATAACCAAAGAATGGTAATATATATAGAAGTATATATCAAACAGTACGTCCCATTTGATAGTTAAGAGAAATAACTTGATCAATAGTCGACGACATTTTAATTGCAATACCAATAATTGCAAATCCTTTGAAAAGTTGAATAGTAGCAATAGCTGTTAATTGTCTTCATGAATATCTCATGTATTCTCAAGCTTGGTTACCTTTTTCACTTTTCATTAGTTTAGATGTTGGGTTAATTACAATCATTGCAATCGGAGCAACAATTAGTAATGAAACTAATGTCCCAATTGATAATCCTAAACCAGCATATAAACCAATATGAAGGTCTTTTTGAATAAACTTGTTAAATTTAGTTGCATTAATCTTAATTAAAATATCTGGTAGGAATGCTCCTACAGCCATTGAACCACCAATTAATGCAAATGATAAAATCATTAAAATGATTGCTAAGAATGAACTTTTTTTGTATTGTACAAACACAATAAAAGTAAATAAATATGAAAGAATGAAATCATAAATTAATGATCCTAAAATATATCAGAATGCTTCTGTTTGACCTAATAATGTGTTTTGGTGTAAACATGCTACTTCGTTATAAATAGCACACACTGCAACACAAACAGGTGTAAAGATAACATTATATATTGTTATTGCTTTCATTGAGTTTTTATACAATTTTGCAAATATTTGTTCTTTAGATAATAATGCTCCTTCTCCAGCAATAATTGATCTATTGAATGC
Source organism: Ureaplasma sp. (assembly GCA_020024775.1). GTDB lineage: Bacteria > Bacillota_I > Bacilli_A > Mycoplasmatales > Mycoplasmoidaceae > Ureaplasma. The sequence continues at coordinate 6,261 of JAHHTF010000006.1, forward strand.
ATAAATTGTTGCAATTGATAAAGATCATGAAATCTGTATAAACCCAATTTGAACTGCTGCTAAATATCCTATTGACATTGCAGCTTGGGTACCATACCCGACTTGAATTCCCTTTCAAAATTCAGCGGTCACATTCATATTGTCCGTATTAGATACCAATAATACTATTGCTATCGGCATTATTCCATTAAATAATGCAAATAATAAGAACAAAATACTATTTTTAAAAAAATTAAAATAATCCTTTGAGAAACGATTAGATTGCTTATGAACTTGCTTCGTTTCTTGATTACTTTGCTCTATATATTGATTAGTCATATGCTCTATTATACTCTAAAAACATAGAAAATAATAATTATTTACTTTTTTAAATAAAATAGAAAAAATACCTAAAAAAATAGACCTTATTCTTACTATAGAATAAAGTCTACAATTTATATTATTTTACAAGTTGAATAATAGCTTGTTCTGTATTATCTCCAGCACGAGTACCTAATTTTAATACTCTTGTATATCCACCTGGTCTATCTTTATATTTAGGAGCAATTTCACTAAATAATCTTTTAATTAGATCTGATTTTGAATATTTGCTAGTTGTCATTAAGATTGATTCAGCTTTTCTTCTAGCAGCTAAAGTATCATTTTTAGCAACAGTGATTAATCTTTCCACATGTCTTTGTGTTTCTTTAGCTTTTGTGTGAGTTGTTACAATTGATTCATATGATAATACATCACTAACTTGTTGACGAGTTACCATTTTTCTTCAACTTCTAGTTTTCCCTGGTTTATTAATATAACTCATTGTATTGTCTCCTTTCTATTCGTCTTTTAGTTTGAAACCATGTTTGTGAACAGTGTTAATAATTTCAGTGATTGATTTTTTCCCTAAGTTTTTAATTTTAGTAATTTGGTCTTTTGTTTTTTCCATTAAGTCTTGAATGTTGTTCAATCCTTCATTTTTTAAAGCATTGTATGCACGAACTGATAAATCAAGTTCTTCAATTGGAACATATAAGATTTTTTCTCTTTCTTGTTCTTTTTCTTGCATAATTTCAAGTTCTTGGATTGTATCGTTTAAAGATACTAATTTTTTTAAATGACTTTCTAAAATTTTAGCTCCGACTGAGATTGCATCTGCTGCAGTCACAGAACCATTAGTAGCAATTGTAATAGTTAGTTTATCACTAGTACCTTGTTTAGAGTTTTTGATTTCGTCTACTTCATAATTAAATGAAAGGACTGGTGAGAAACTTGAGTCAGTTGGAATTACTGAAACAATGTTAAGTAATTCTTTGTTGTAACTAAAGCTTTTGAACCCTCTACCAATTCTTGCATAAATAGACATTTCAAAAGTTCTTTTTCCAGTAACTGTTGCAATGTGTAAATCTTTGTTAAGAATTTCAAACATTGGTGGACATTCAATGTCAGCAGCTGTAATGTTTCCTGGTCCATCAAATTTGATTTTTAATGATGGTCATTGTTCGATTGTTGAATTGTCTAATAATTCAGCATCTTCTTTTGAACCAACAAATTTGATAACTAGATTCTTAAGGTTTAAGATGATTTGTGTTAAATCTTCTTTAACACTTTCAATTGCAGTGTATTCATGCGTAATACCTGGAACTTTAATTGCAAACATTGAAACACCAGGAATTGATGCTAAACATACTCTTCTTAGTGCATTTCCTAATGTTTGACCAAACCCTTGTTCAAGTGGTTCTAATACAATTACTGCTTTGTTTTTTGTATCTGTTGGGAATTTAGGATCAATATCGTATTTTAAAAATTTTTCCATCTATCAATATCCTTTATCTGAAATTAATTATTAACGTGGTTTTTTAGGAGGTCTACAACCATTGTGAGGAATAGGAGTTGTATCTGAAATTTTTGTAACACTTAATCCAGCAGTGTTTAAACTACGGATTGCTGTATCTCTACCAGAACCTGTACCATTAACTTTAACAGCCACAGATCTTAAACCAAGATCAAAAGCAACTTTTGCAGCAGCTTCAGCAGCTAGTCCTGATGAGTAAGGAGTTTTCTTTTTAGAACCTTTGTAACCAATTGAACCTGATGAAGCTCAAGAGATAACATTACCTTGTTCATCTGTAATAGTAATGATAGTGTTGTTTTTTGTTGCATGGATATGTGCTAATCCATTAGTAAAGGTTAGTTTTTTCTTTTTTGCCATTTTAATTACCTCTTATTTATTATCTTGATTCAATTTTCTTGTTTGCAACTGTTTTTCTTGGACCTTTACGTGTTCTTGCGTTAGTTTTAGTTCTTTGCCCTCTTACAGGTAAGTTTCTACGGTGTCTAATACCACGGTAACTAGCAATTTCCATTAATCTCTTAATATCCATTGCAACTTCTCTTCTTAAATCACCTTCGATAGTGTATTCAGAAGCGATTTTTCTAATTAATGCTAATTCATCTTCAGTTAAATCTTTAACTCTTTTGTTAAAGTCAATTTTTGCTTTTTGTAAAATTTTAGCTGAAGTTGATTTTCCGATTCCATAAATGTAAGTTAATGAAATTAAAACTCTCTTATCATTTGGAATATCTACACCAAATAAACGTGCCATTTAATTTCTCCTTCTCTTATCCTTGACGTTGTTTGTGTTTCGCGTGTTTACAGATTACACGGACAACACCTTTTCTTTTAACGATTTTGCAATCTTTGCAAATAGGTTTTACCGATGCTCTTACTTTCATAAATTTCCTTCATTCTAACGATGACGATATGTAATTCTACCACGTGTTAAATCATAAGGACTTAACTCAACATCTACTGTATCACCCGGTAAAATGTTAATTTTGAAAACTCTCATTTTACCTGATACGTGTGCAGATACAATAATATCGTTTTCTAATTTTACTTTAAACTGACCTCCTTGAAGGACTTCAGTTATTGTACCTGTCATTTTGATTTTTTCGTCTGCCATGTACTAATTTTCTCCTGTTAATATTTCAAAACCATCTTCTGTAATTAAAACCATATGTTCTCAATGACATGTCATCTTCTTGTTTCTAGCAATAACACTTCAACCATCTTTTGGATCAATATAGTGTTGTTCTGAACCAGTTAATATCATCGGTTCAATGCATATCACCATGTTTGGTTTTAATATACAGGTTTTAAAATACCTGTCTAGGTAATTTGGAATTACAGGATCTTCATGAAGTTCATTACCACACCCATGACCTGTAAATCCTTTTAAAATATAGTAACCATTGTCAGTTACATATTTTTGGATTGCTTTTGCAATATCCATATTTGTTGATACATTGGGTTTGATTGTATCACAAGCTTCATAAATAGCTTGTAAACAAACTTTACTTATTTTTTCTGCTTCTGGATTATCTCCAACAATCACAGTGAATGCTGAATCACAAACATGTGATTGATAAGTAACTCCAACGTCGAATGATATCTTATCATTTTCTTTTACAACATAATTGCTTGGGACTCCGTGAATGACGCACTCATTCACTGAAATACAAATATTACCTTGGAACCCATATTTGTTAAAGAAGGCGGGTTCTGCTCCTTCTTGAATAATTGTATCTCTGGCTAATTGATCTAATTCTAATAAACTTATACCAGGTCTAACGTGTTCTGTGATTACACGTTTAGTAATTTTTCAAATATCACAAGCTTTTCTAATCTTTGCAATATCATCAAAATTCTTGATAATTACTTTTGACATTTGCTTACTATTTCATCAAAGATTTCTTCTGATGATCCTCTTGCATCGATTTCAATCAATTTACCTTGTTGTGTATAGAAGTCAACTAATGGTTTAGTTTCTTCTAAATAAACTTGAATTCTTTTTGATGCTGTTGTAACTTCATCATCTTTACGTTGGAATAAAACATTTCCACAATTATCACAAATCCCATCATCCTTTGGTTTTGGGAAAGTAGAAACATTATAAATTGAATTACATTCTAAACAGATTCTACGACCACAAATACGGTTGATTAAAGTTTCTGAATCTAAGTTTAAATAGAACACATAATCAATGTCTAAGATTGTTTCTAAATATTTGGCTTGTTCAATTGTTCTTGGGTATCCATCTAAGATAAACCCTTTATCATTTTTCACAACATTTAGAATTGCTTCTTTAGCAATATTATTAGTGTATGAGTCAGGCACTAATCTTCCAGAGTTTAAGATTTCTTGAAGTTCTTTTGCTCTTTCATCATTTTGCTTAATTGCTTTTCTAAATAAGTTTCCTGTTGAGATGTGTTCTAGTCCAATGTTTTTAATTAGTAAATCAGAGATTGTACCTTTTCCCACCCCTGGTGGACCTAATAAGATAATTCTAACTTTATTGTTTATCATAGTTTTGACTCTTCTGTATAAATTGAATTAGAGATATTACTTTCAATTTCTTTTCTTTTATATTGATAAGTTGTTGTAATAGCAACCGATTTAATTGATTGTCAAATTTCTAATGTAGAAGAAACAATAATTACAATCCCTGTCCCACCAAGAGCTGCTGATGATGGAATCATTACTTGGTTGTTACTTGCTTGCAATGAGATTAACGTAATTGCATAAGGTAAACAAGCAATGATTGCTAAGAAAGGAGCTCCAATTCAGTTAATTCTAAAGATAACTCTACCAATGTGTTTTTCTGTATCTTTCCCAACTTTAACCCCTGGAATAAATCTTCCTGACCGCTTAAAGTCATTTGCAATTCTTTCTGGGTTCAATTGAACATAACTATAAAAGAATGTAAACAATACAATCAACACAAAATAGATAGCAATTCCCACCCAACCATTAAATGAGAAATAATGGTTAATGATTGTTTTCCCAGCTGATCCAGCTGGTAAGAATTGAGCTACTGTTGATGGGATAGTCATTACTGATGAAGCAAAAATTACTGGAATAATCCCTACAGTATTAATCTTAATAGGTAAATAAGCAATATCTCGTGGATCTTTTGAGAATGATTGACCAACTTGTTGAATTGGTATTCTTCTATTAGACCCATTAATAAAGACAACGGTTACTAACAAAATTAAGTAAAGCACGAAATAAACAATGAATGAAACAATTCTGATTAATTCAGCATTTGCTCCTCTAATTCCACCTAAACCATTTCATGCTAATTGGAATGAGTTAAAGAATGTTGCTAAAATCCCACTTAAAATTAGGATAGTCATTCCGTTACCAACACCTTTTTTTGTAATTAAGTCACCAATGAAGATTGCAATATATGTTCCAGCCATCATTAATACTAGATAGAAGAAATAATATAGTGCAGATCCTTTAGTGAACCCTGCTGAACCTAATATTTCAGTTGTTACACCTGTATCTTGTCCTGAAGCCATTAATGCAAGGATTGCATAGGCTTGGATAGCAGCAATAGGTAAAGTTAAGACCCTTGTATAAACTTCAATTTTTTTCCGACCTCTTTCACCTGACTTAGCAAGTCTTGCTAAAGGAGGAATCAAATCGGTGGATAATAATTGCATAATAATCTGGGCTGTAATATAAGGAGAAACCCCCACAGCAAACAAGGACATCTTAGATAAACCACCACCACCTAACAAGTTCATCATGTCCAGAAACGTTTCTTGTGTATCTGGACCTGATGAAGCTTGTGATGTAACTTTAATAAAAGGCATAGGAATCAATGAACCAATTCTGAACAAAATAAGGAACAATAAAGTTATTCCGATTGCAAATATTACTTTTTTGTTCTTAAAAATTGCTCAAAATTCTTTTCAGCGTGAGCTAGTTTTTAATCTTTTGTTTTCCATTTGATTGATCCCTTTTTTAAATTTGTGAGTTTAAACTTGTTAGTTTGTTATTTATATATTTTACTATTTTAAAATAGTTACTTTACATTTAGCTGCAGCTAAAGCAGCTTCTGCACCCTTAGTTACTTTGTGAACACTTAAGTTATAAGCTTTAGTAACTTCAGTTGATCCAATTACTTTAATTGGTCATTTTGGGTTTTTAATTAATCTTGCTTGTGCTAAAGTATCAACATTAATATCTGTTGATCCAACTTTTTCTAAATCAGCTAATGTAATAACATTATAGTTATTAGCGAAGTTAACGTTGTTGAATCCAATTTTAGGAACTCTACGGTATAAAGGTGTTTGTCCACCTTCAAATGCTAAACGAGTATGTCCAGATTTTCTAGCTTTTTGACCATCTTGACCTCTGGTACTAGTTTTACCCATACCAGAACCATGACCTCTACCTACTCTTTTAGATTTTTGGTTTCTACTACCTTTAGTGTATTCTAAATTATTTAATTGCATATTAACTCCTATAAATCTGATAATTCTTTATCACGTGCACGAGCGATTTCTTTTGGACTAAATTGAGAAATTAATCCTTTGATTGTAGCTTGGATAACGTTAACTGGAACAGTTGATCCTAATGATTTAGTATAAACATCTTGGAATCCTGCAAGTTCAACAACAGCACGAACTGTGTCACCCGCAACAATCCCTTTACCTTCTTTAGCTGGTTTTAATAAAACTGAAGAAGCTCCATGTTTACCTAATACTTCGTGGTAAACTGTACCTTTTTTGTTCATTTTAATTTTAAATAAGTTGTTGTTAGCTTTTTTAATTGCTTTTTTAATAGCATCTGGAACTTCATTAGATTTAGCCATTGCAAAACCTACTGTTCCTTTTTTATCTCCAATAACAACTAAAGCGCTGAAACGCATAATACGCCCACCTTTTGTTGTTTTTGAAATTCTTTTAATTTTGATGATTCTTTCTTCAAAATTAGAAACTGGTTGTTCTCTTTTTACGAAGTTAGCTTGTTTTTGATGAGTTGGTTTTTTGTGAGTATTAGTATCTTGTTCTTTAATTTCTTTGTTTTCCATAATAACTCCTATTAGAATTTTAATCCTTTTTCTCTAGCAGCAGTTGCTAATGCAGCAACTCTACCATGGTATTTTGAACCACCACGGTCAAAGCAAATTTCACTAATACCTAATTTAATGATTTTGTTAGCGATATCTTCACCAACTTTTTTTGCATTTTCTGCATTTCCGTTTTTAAGTTTTAATTGTAAAGATGAACTAGAAGCAACTGTTTTGTTTGAATTTAAGTCAATTAGTTGTGCAAAAATATGTGCATTAGTTTTTGTTACAACTAATCTTGGACGATCATTGTCAATTGCTTTAATTTTGTTTAAAGTTCTTTTGTGGCGTAAATCACGTTGTGATTTTTTATCAAAATTCAATCTTTTCATATTTGTTGTTCTCCTGTTAATCTATTATTTTTTCTTATCAGCTGTTTTACCAACTTTTCTAACGATTTGTTCACCTTTGTAAAGAATTCCTTTACCTTTATATGGTTCTGGTTTTCTTCATTTACGGATTACTGCAGCAAATTCACCAACTTGTGCTTTATCAGCACCTGAGATTTTAACTTCTGTTTGAGATGGTGTTTCAACTTTTAATCCTTTTGGGATTTCTAAGTTTACTGGGTGAGATAAACCTAATGCTAAGTTTAATTTGTTTCCTTCAACTTTAGCTCTATACCCAACCCCTTTAATTTCTAATTCAATAATGAATCCTTCTGTTAAACCTTTTAATGCATTAGCAATGTTTGCATTTACTGTTCCTTGGAACATGTTTGATTCAGATGATTCATCTAAACGTTTAACTAGGATAGTATTATCTTTTTGTTCTACAGATATTAATTTGCTAGGGTAGTTAATTACTAAAGATTCTTGTGCATTTTTCACTGTAACTGAATCAGCTGCAATAGCAATTGTTAAGTTAGCTGGAACAGTTAAAACACGATTTCCGATTCTTGACATATAATTTACTCCTATCAAACGTAAGCGATGATTTCGCCACCTACATTTAAGTTTCTAGCTTGTTTATCTGACATAATACCTTTTGAAGTAGAAATGATTGCGATTCCTAAACCATTTAAAACTTTTGGTAAAGTTTCTGCTTTAGAATAAATTCTTAAACCTGGTTTAGAGATTTGTTTAAGTCCATTGATTGAACATAATTTGTTTTTGTATTTTAATTTGATAATAGTATCACTTTTGTTGTTTCCTAAATCTCTAGTATTGTATTCTTTGATGTAACCTTCATCTAACAATACTTGAAGGATAGCAGATTTCATTTTTGTTGTTGCAACTGAGACTGAAGTTTTAGCAGCTTTTTTAGCGTTTCTAATTTTAGTTAATAATTCTGCAATTGGATCTGAATGCATATTTTATTGTCCTTTCTAATATTGATACTTCTTATCAAGAAGCTTTTTTAACACCAGGGATAGCACCTTTATATGCTAAATCTCTGAAGCATAAACGACAAACGCCAAATTTACGGTTAACAGCATGAACACGGCCACATCTTTTACAACGAGTATATGCTCTTGTAGAGAATTTAGGGTGTTTTTGTTGTTTTTCAATTAATGATTTTTTAGCCATAACCTATTTATCTCCTTTAACTTTTTGCAACGGAGCACCTAATGCTCTTAATAAATATCTTGCTTGATCATCACTATCTCTTGATGTTACAAAAGTGATATCGAATCCACTTACTTGTTTAACATTATCATAAACAATTTGTGGGAAAATAATTTGTTCTTTAATACCAATAGTATAGTTTCCTTTACCATCGAATGACTTAGAAGAAATACCTCTAAAGTCTCTTACTCTTGGTAATGCAATGTTGAATAATGTTTCGATGAATGCTCACATTCTATCTCCACGTAAAGTAACTTTACAACCAATTCCTTGTCCTTGTCTTAGTTTATAACCAGCGATTGATTTTTTCGCTTTTGTAATTAGAGGTTTTTGTCCAGTGATTAAAGCTAATTCATCTGCTGCAACTTCTAATAATTTAGAATCTTGCACTGCAGAACCTAAACCTTTGTTAATTACAACTTTTTCAAGTTTAGCAACTTCCATTACAGATTTAAGTCCGAATTCTTTTTGCATTGCTGGAACAATTTCTTTAATATATTTTTCTTTTAAAAATGACATAATATATTTCTCCTAATTATTTTTGAACAAATACTAATTCAGCATTTGTTTTTTTAGACACTCTAATTTTTTTGTTATCTTTACCAAGAACATATTTAACTTTTGTTGTGTTACCTTTTTCTTTGCCTTTTTGTTCGATTAATGCTAACTTGCATAATCTAATAGGAGCTTCTTTTTCAAAGATTCCTGATTCTTGATGAGATTGATCTTGTTTTTGGTGTTTTTTAATTTTGTTAACACCTTCTACGATTGCAGTGTTTTCTTTAGGGAATACTTGTAGAACAGTACCTTCTAAGAATTTGTGTTTTCCTGAGATTACTCTAACACGGTCACCTTTTCTAATACGATTCATGTTTACTTTTTCCTTTCCTAAATTACTTCTGGTGCTAAAGATGCAATTTTAGCAAACCCTTTATCTCTAATTTCTCTTGCAACCGGACCGAAGATACGACTTCCTCTTGGAGATTTATCTTCTTTAATAATTACACAAGCATTTTCATCAAATTTGATTGTGCTTCCTGAAACTCTTTTAATACTTTGTTTTGTTCTAACAATAACAGCTTTACAAACTTGTCCTTTAGAAACCATTCCGTTAGGTTGAACTTTTTTTACAGAAACTACTACGATATCACCAACAAAAGCATATCTATGGTGAGTACCACCTAATACTTTAATAACACCAACTTCTTTGGCACCAGTGTTATCAGCTACTTTTAATCTACTTAATGGTTGAATCATACTATTTTGCTCTTTCTATAATTTTAGATACTCTAAAGTTAACTGTTTTTGCTAATTTTCTTGTTTCTGTAATTTCAACTTTATCGCCAATTCTTGATTCGAATTCATCTCTTGCATGGTATTTTTTATTTCTAATAACTAATTTACGGTATAAAGGGTGTTTTGTTTTAGTTTCTACTTTAACAGTAACAACTCTGTCCATTTTATCAGATGTTACTACACCGATTAATACTTTTCTTCTTGATGATCTTTCAGTCATTATTTATTCTCCAATTCACGTTGATTTAAAATTGTTAATACTCTTGCAATTGTTTTTCTAATTTCTTTGGCATTGTGTTGTTTTTCTGTGTTACCACTTGCAACACTAAATCTAATTTCTAATAATTGAGTTTTTAATTTGATAATGATGTCTTGTAGTTCTTGATTTGTTTTTGTACGAAGGTCTTTGTTTACTGAATTACTCACGGCAAGTATCCTCCTTTTTTACAATTTTTCATTTAATTGGTAATTTGTTACCTGCTGCTCTTAAACCTTCACGAGCTAATTCTTCAGGAATGTTAGCTACTTCGAACATAATTGTACCTGCTTTAACAACAGCTACATATTTTTCTAAAGCACCTTTCCCAGAACCCATACGTACTTCTAATGGTTTTTTAGTTAAAGACATATGTGGGAAGATTCTAATTCACATTTTACCAACTTTACCTAATCTTTTACTGATTGCGATACGGGCAGCTTCGATTTGTCTTGCATCAATTCAAGCACCTTCAGATGCTACAATCCCATATTCACCGAAAGCAACGTAAGTGTTACCTTTTGCTTTACCTTCATAACTTACTTTATGAGGTTTACGATATTTTGTTCTTTTTGGTTGTAACATTTTCTATGCCTCCTTAGTTGTTGGTTTGCTAGATGGTTTTTTGTTATTGTTATTAAAACTAGGTTTTTTAGCACCTGAGTTACCATCTTGTGGTTTTTTATTAAAGTTAGGTTTTTTGTCAGTTTTTGGTGTAAATGGTTTTTTGTTGTTTGATTTGTTGAAGATTTCTCCACGGTTAATTCAAACTTTAACACCAATAATACCATATGTTGTGTTTGCTTCTTCTAAAGCATAATCAATATCTGATCTTAATGTAGATAATGTAATGATTCCTTGAGAATAACCTTCTTCACGAGCCATTTCAACTCCACCTAAACGACCTGATACGTGTGTTTTAACACCTTTTGCTCCAGCTTTCATTGCTTTTCTCATTCCGAATTTTTGAGCATTTCTGAATGATACTCTGTTTTCAATTGCATCAGCAATTTCTCTAGCAATTAATCTTGCATTTAAATCTGGATTTTGGATTGTAATCACTTCAATGTGAACAGTGATTTTACGTCCAACAATTTTATTTACTAATAATTTGATTTTTGTAAGGTTTGCACCTTGTTCTCCAAGTAGAACACCTGGTTGAGCTGCGTAAATGAATAAAAAGATTTCTGATTGAGTTCTTTCGATTTCGATTCTATCAATATTAGCTGATTTGTATTTATTGATTAATTCTGTTCTGATTTTATCATCTTGAACTAATCAATCACCCATTTGATTGTTATCTTTAGGGTTTCAACGTGATCTTCAATTTTTATTGATTCCGAATCTTAAACCATTTGGATTTACTTTTGATCCCATATTATGCACCTACTCTTTTCGCTTTTGAATTCATTTGCGCTCTTTTATGTTGTTTAGCTTTGATTAAATTTAAATCTTCTTGTCTTTGAGCAAAGTTATCACTTAAAACAATTTTGAAGTTTGTTGTTCTTTTGAACATTCTATCTGCTGAACCTTTTGCTCTCATTAATTGTCTTTTTCAAGTAACACCTTGATTAGCAAAGATTTCATATACATATAGATTAGCCCCATTCATTGCATGGTTGTTAATTGCATTTGAAATTGCTGATTTTAATAATTTCAATACAATTGGAGCAGATTTTTTATTTGTATTTTCTAGAATAATAACTGCTTCAGTTACTTTCTTATTTCTAATTAAATCTACCACTAATTTTGCTTTACGTGGAGATACATGAACATTATTTACTTTAGCAATAGCTTTCATATTTTCCTCCTAACGTTTTGCCTCTGTATGATTTTTGAAATTACGTGTTGGAGCAAATTCACCTAATTTGTGTCCAACCATATCTTCTGTAACAAATACTTTAATGAACGCCTTACCATTGTGTACTTCGAAATTTAAACCAATAAATTCTGGGAAGATAGCACTGTTACGAGCTCATGTTTTAATTGGTCTTTTTTTATCTGAGGCTTGCATAGCCACAACCTTTTTCATTAATTTAGGATCTACATATAGACCTTTTTTAGCACTTCTTGACATTTACTATTTTCTCCTTATTTTCCATTACGACGACGTACAATTAATTTGTTTGAAGATTTCTTTTTGTTTCTTGTTTTAACACCCATAAGTCTTTTACCTCATGGAGATCTAGGTGCGTCTTTACCAATTGGTTGACGTCCTTCCCCCCCACCATGTGGGTGGTCATTAGGGTTCATTGCAGAACCACGAACTGTTGGTCTGATTCCTAAGTATCTGCTTCTACCAGCTTTACCTAAGTTAACTAGGTTATGTTCTTCGTTTGAAACAATACCGATAGTAGCTCTACATTCTTTAGGGAATTTTCTTACTTCGTTACTTGCTAATTTACAAATAACATATTTACCAGTTTCATCATACCCTAAGATTTGAGCATAAGCACCAGCTGATCTTGCAACTTGTCCACCATGTTTAGGTTGTAATTCAATATTATGAACTAATGTACCTTCTGGAATGTTTCCTAATTGTGTACAGTTACCTGGGATAATATCAATATCTTTATCACCTGATACAATTCTGTCTCCAACTTTAATTCCTTTTGGAGCAATGATATATCTTTTTTCACCATCTAAATAACTAATTAAAGAAATGAATGATGTTCTGTTTGGGTCGTATTCAATTGATTTAACAACACCGATGATTCCATCTTTGTTTCTTCTAAAGTCAATTAAACGGTATTTTCTTTTATGTCCACCACCATGGTGTCTAATAGTAATCTTACCTTGGTTGTTTCTACCTGATTTTTTAGGTAAAGCAACTAATAAAGATTTTTCTGGTTTGTTAGTAGTGATTACTGATTTATAGTCAATCGATACTGTTTGACGAATACCACTACTACGTTCCTTTATTCTTTTAATAGCCATATATGCCTCCTGCTTTTCGACTTTTTATTATTTTTCTTGAGCTTCTTCAGCTTCTTCTTTAGAAACTGCTACTCTTGTTCCTTTAGGTAAAATAACATAAGCAATTTTTTTAGCTTTAGTAATACCTGGGTGTAAAGTTGCTGTTCTTGTTTTTGCTGGTTTGTGATTAACAATGTTGATTTTTTCTGGTTTGATATTAAACATTGCAATGAAAGCTTGTTTAATGTGGTTTTTGTTTGCTTTAGGATCAACCACAAATGAAACAACTTGTTTTTCACCACTAAGTTTTAAACCTTCTGTTTTTTCTGTAATGTATGGTTTTAAGATTGTTCTACTTAGTTCCATTTCCGATTACCTCCTCATATTTTTTGAAGACATTTTCAGAAACAACTAATGTATTAGCATGAACAATGTCTTTAACTGAAACTTGGTTTCATAATTTAGTTTCAACTTTTCTTAAGTTGTTAGTTGATTTTTGAATTAAGTTTTCATGAGAATCAACAATGATTAAAACTTTGTTAGATTCTAATTTAGCGTTTTTAACAAATGAAGCCATTGCTTTTGTTGATGGTGTATCTAATTTAGCAGTTGCTTCTAACGCATGTAATTCATTACCCATTAATTTTAATGTTAATGCTGATCTTAATGCAAGTCTGTGAACTTTAGTGTTAACTTTTTTAGTGTAGTTACGTTCAGTAGTTGGCCCAAATACAACACCCCCACCAACTCATTGTGGGTTTCTAATTGAACCAGTTCTTGCTTTCCCTGTATGTTTTTGTCTTCATGGTTTTTTACCACCACCACGAACTTCACCTTTAGTTAGAACTGCGTGAGTCCCTTGTCTTGTAGAAGCGTTTTCACAAATAATAGAATCAAAGATAGCTTGTTTATGTGGTTTTTCAACAAAGATTGATTCAGGAACAGAAATTGTTGATTTCGATGTTCCATTAATATCTAATAAAGTAATTTTTTTCATGTTTGCCTCCTATTATTCTTCTGAACTTGTTTCTTCAAGACTAACTTCTGGTTGTTTTTTTGATTCTTTGTAGTTTACTAAATTAACTTCAACTTTTGCATTTGGTTTGTTAACTGAAGTTTTAATTCAAACTAAACCATCTTTTGGGCCAGGAATAGCACCTTTAACTAAAATTAAATTGCTTGCTGCATCTACTTTTACAATAGTTAAATGTTTTGTAGTTACTAATTCATGTCCATAGCGACCTGGCATCTTAGTGTTCTTTAATACTCTTTGAGCTTGACTACCCCCACGACCTGCTGCAATTGACCCTGTATATCTGTGTGGGTAACCAGCACCGTGTCCTAATGGACCTACTGAGAAGTTGTGTCTTTTAATAGAACCTGTGAATCCATGTCCTTTAGTTGTACCTTGGATATCAACTAATTCTCCAGCTTCAAAGATATCACATTTGATTAAATCTCCAACGTTATATCCTGTTTGTCCTCTAAATTCTCTAATAAATCTTTTAGGATCTGAATTTGCTTTTTTGAATTGTCCTAAATCTGGTTTGTTAGTTCTTTCTTTAGCTATTGTGTGGTAACCAACTTTTGTTGCTTCGTAACCATCTTTTTCAGTTGTTTTAACTTCTAATACAACGTTAGGTTCAACATAAAGTACTGTAACAGGAATTCTTTCTCCTGTTGCTGAGAAAACTTGAGTCATCCCAACTTTTGTTCCTAATATATTTTTCATGTTCTTTTTCCTTCCTTAAATAATTACGATAATTTTAATTTAATAACAACACCTGTTGGTAAGATTAGGTTTTTTAATTTTTCAATAGCTACTGGTTTTGGGTTAACTAAGATAATTAAACGTTTGTGTGTTCTTCTTTCAAATTGTTCACGACTTGATTTGTTAACGTGTGGTGAACGTAAGATTGTGAAGATTTCCTTTTTTGTAGGTAAAGGAATTGGTCCTTTATAAGTAGTTTCTGTAGAAGTCGCTACTTCAATAATTTTTTTCATAGATTGATCTAATAATTTGTGATCATATGAAAATAATTTAATTTTTAATTCTTGATTCATTTTTAAATTCGTTGCCTTTCTGTAATGATAAATATTACTAAATCAGAATTATCTATAGATGAGTTACCTGATATTGACAACTTTGTTTAGTGTATCAGCAATCTCAAAAATAGTAAAACCAAGTTTAATTTTATCAATTTTTTTAAAAATTTGAAACTTTTTTATTCTTTTTTTAAAATAACTAAATTCTTGGTTTTCAAGACATAAACACAAAAAAATAATCTCCTGAGAGACTATTTTCTTATCAATTAGTTGTTTTCTTCTTTTTTATCAGATTGTTTAGTTGGTTGATTTTCAGAACCTTGAGGTCCGAATTCTTTTCTTTTTCTTGCTAATTCTGGAACAATAATTTGTTCATCAGGTTTACCAACGATTAATGGAGCTTCACCATTTGCAATAGCAATTGCATCAACTAAGATAGATAAAACTAATCAAATAGTTTTGTATGAATTGTTGTTAATTGGAATAATGTAGTCAATTAATGTTGGATCTGCATTTGTATTAGCTAAAGCAACAACTGGAATGTTTAATTTTTTAGCTTCTAAAACTGCATTTTTATCAATAACTGAATCTAAAATCACAAGTGCTTGTGGTAATTTTCTCATGTTTCTAATACCACCATAGAATTTAGATAATTTATCAGTTTCTTTTTTAATAGCAATTTGTTCTTTTTTAGTGTATTTGTTAATATCACCAGATTTAATTAATTCAATGTTGTCATTTAATTTTTTGATTGATTTAGAGATATTTTTAAAGTTAGTTAAAGTACCACCTAATCATCTTTGAGTAATACTAAATGCTCTTGCTCTTTTTGCTTCTTTTTGAATTAATTCTTTAATTAAATCTCCATTTGTACCAACTAATAAAACTTTACCACCAGCTTTTGTTAATTCTTCTAAGAATAAATAAGCTCTGTTTAGGTTTGTTAAAGTCTTAGTAATATCAATTACATGGTTGTTTTGTCTTTTAGCATAAATGTAGTATTTCATTTTTGGATTTCATTTTCTAGGATGTAATCCAATATGAGCTCCTACTTCAATTAATTTGTTAGGAGAAACTAATTGTTGAGTTTTTTTAGCAGTTGAATTCGCATTGGCTTTAGATGATGCATCTGCAGGTGTAGCTTTGTGAGCTTTGTTAGCGCTGTCAACCGTTTCTTTAATAACAGTTGATTCAACTTTATTGTTAGCCGAATTTTCCATATTTTAGGAATCACCTTTCTATAATTTTTAAAATAAATATACCTATTAATTATATAAATTTTTTCTATGATTCAAAACTTATTGTAAACTATCATCAAAAAAGCTCTTTGATACTTGATCAAAAAGCTTTCTAAATTGTTTATGAATCTTATAAATCTAAAACTTTCTTTCTCATAGAATCATATTCTTCTTGTGAAATAAGATTTTGAGATTTTAGATTATCTAATTTAGTTAATTCATCATTTACCTTATCAACTGATTTAGTGTCTTTAAAAAACCCATGGTTTTGAGGAAATGTGAATTGATTAAATGAATTATCATAGTATGGATTTTCTTGGTGCATTGACACACCTAAATTAGGGACAAATTTATCACTTGATAATTTAGCATATTTTTCATAGAAATTAACTTGTGGAATGATTGGTAAGATCAAACTAACAACTCCATAAGTAATAAAGTATCTCGATGCTTTAGGACCTACAAAGTTATTATTAATTAAGTGAATCATTTCACGTTCTTCTTGACTTAATTCATTTGGATTAGCTTGTAATCTATTGTTTAGTTTCTTAATTTTATTACCAATTGCAATTGATAAAATTGAAGAAACATATATTAACAATATTGATAATACTCCAGTAGCTCCAAAGATTCCAAATAATGCAAATGCTCAATCTGCATACGAATCATATAAATATGTTTCTTGATAAACTGGTCAATTACTAATTTGATATACTTCCACTCTACCAGCTATACCCGCTATAATAAGTGGAAAAATTGAAATTACCAAGATAATTAAACCTATCAGACTTAATAATCATGTAGATTTCATTTGTTTAAATAATTTGGTTTTCATTTTGTTCCTTTAAAAATATTGTTTGGTTAAGATAAGGTATTTTAATTTTATGATTTTAAATAATAAGGATGATACTTTATTTGTATTATTATTAAACAATCAATCAAAAGCAATCTCTTTTAGTTTAACTTGATCTTGTTTGTTTAATGGATTGATTAATACTTTTTTACCATATACATCTTCTACTTCATAGAAGGCGATATCAAAAGTATTAACTACTTTCATATTGTTGAAAGCATCTTCATAATCAATATAGTAGTTTCCTCTACCATCGTATCAACGGGTTCTTACATTTCCTTCGTTCAAGAAACTGTTTAATGCCATTGTAGCATCACTTGTGTATCTTCCATTTGCATCTTGATATGCAGGAGCTAATCTGTTTGGTTCATATAAAATCATATTATTAACTTTTGTCCTTTCTTAATTGTTATTTAAGTTTTAATCAGTTGTTTGTTTTGTTTAAGTTTTAATTAGTTGGTTTTAAATTGTGGTGGGTTTGTAAAACCTGATTGTTTTGATAAATTTATTTTTTAACTTTTTTGAAATTTGAACATTATATTAAAGCGAGGAGATAAGATGATATTAGCCCAATCAGTTGATTAAGGTTTTGTATAGTTCTGGTTGAGTGTCTGGATCAACGATTATATATTCAGTTGTAAATTTTTGTTTCATGGTTGCAGCTGAAGAACCTGCTGCGGTTGCATATTTCAACATTTGTTGGAATAAATATTCATTATTAAGCATTTCCAGGAATTTTTCTGGAGTCAATTTATTACAATATGTAAAATCTACTGATGGGTGGTTGCTTGAATAATAATCAATATGTTGTGAATAATAATCTCCTTCATCACCAAAAGCATTGAATTTTTTTGATGACAATGATGATATTGAGTAATCTACCCCTTGAAAATTAGAAGGTTTATTGAAGTCACCAAATGCATATTTTACTTTAAGACTTCTAATAAAAATGGGATTATTTTTTATAATTTCTAAATTTGGCGAAATATTATATTCAGTTGTCGTTGTAGGTCCTGTGACTTGAAAAGAAGTTGTAGTATTGAATGTTGGTGAAGTAATTTTATTAATTTTATTAGGTTTATCGATATTACCAACAAAACATGAGAACCTTAAATCTGTATCACGTTCTGCTACTGGTAATTCACCTTTTTGAACAATTCTAGATAAATCAATTCCAGAACCATTACCATTCAGGGAAATAAATTGTGGGCACCCAGCTATTATAATTTCACATTGAGTTTCGGGAGTTATATAAATGGTTGGAGTATAAAATGAGACTAAATTGTCAGACTTTTCTTTATCAACATAAAATTTTTTGATATTAGGATAATGCGGATCATTAGCAGGTATAAATGAATTATTTAATTTCCCATATGAAATCATATCTAAATTCGGAAGGTATGGCAAATTAAGAATTATTTCTTCAGCATAATAAGGAATAACAATTTCTCTTATTTTTGCACAATTTTCAACCCCTATATCCCACATACCAGTAGTATCTATTTTTTTAAATTTGTCTGGGATTATAATTGCCCCATTTGTTTCATCGAAATATTTTAAAAATTCCGATTCAGAAGTTATTCTAAACACGCCATCTCCAGAATCTGAGCACGAAGATAAAGAAGTAGCTAATACTGTTGTTGTAGTAATTAATGAAAATGAAAGAAGAGAAGAAATAATTATCTTTTTCTTATTACTTTTCAAAATTATTCTTTCAATACATAAGAATTATTTCTTATATATTCTGTAATATCATTAATTGCACTTCCTCTATCTTCATAGGTATATTCTTTGTTATTGAATGACACTGTATACAAACAAAATACATTGTTTCTTAATTTGATTTGAACAAATTTATTATCAACCATTTTATCAGTTCTATACATGATAAATTCTTCATCAGGGTTTATTCTATATGCTCTTTTAGAATTTGATAATACCATTTGGATACTGTCCACAAATTGCGGAGCTCCACAAATTGGGAATGGTCTAGTTGCTGATATTCTTTCAACATTGTTACCTAGATCCATAAAATTGATTTTAATCGGAACATTGAATTGCAAATATTTATCAACCAATTGTTTGTATTCTTCATTGTTAAAAGCTAACTCCGAACTAAAATCTATATTTGTGAAAGATGGGTTTATAAATTGTGATGATTCTAATGCTTTGCAGAATTTCATTTGCTTTTCTCTACTGATTCCAGCAATTGATTCATCATACAATTTAACCGCCTCATTAACATTATCATCCATTAATTTATCACTTTCAGTTGACAAAAATTCTACATTTCCCAAATCCGAAATTCTTTTGTTATATAGACCTAATGAGTCTTTTAAACCACAAAGATTTGTTTGAACCCCCAAATTTAATGATTCATTAAAAGAGTTTATTGGTTCTAATGCATTGTCAACTACTCCATCTGAATGAACTGATAAATTGAAATCAGTTGGGTTGATTGAGAATGATGAATCATAATTTTGTTGTGATTTTGATGATACATTGAAAAAGTATTTATCAATTGAATTCTTCATAGTATTTTTTAATGCAGGTGAAATTTGATTAGATGATTTATCAAAATAATTTGATAATAGGGCGAACACATCAGCTTGCTCCATACTTCTACCTAAAGCTTTTTTGGTATCATTGAAACTAACTTGGTAAAGCGGGGCATCATTATACATTACAAAAAATCCATTATTTGTTTGATTATTAACAAAATCATCATTAATTAATGGTGTTTCAATTTGACTAGAAATATCATTTTGAATTCCCATATTTACAAATTGTTTCAAGAAATTATTTCTTACTAGTGACCAGTTTTTTTCTGCATGAATTATATTGTTTCCGGCATTAATTTTATCTGACAAAAATGTATCTCTCTCAAACAATCCGATAGACCCTCTACCTGATTGCAAACCTTTGAAAGAATTAGCAATTGAACTAGATAGAGGATTGCTACTATATTTATTTCTGTACGAATTATTTCTATCACTAAAATAATATTCAGAATCTAACCAGTCAAATGCATCTTGACATAATGCTGCATTAGTTACTCCATAGCCTGAATATACATAAGCATCTACATTAGGATCAGCTTTTAATCCATTTGGAAAGTATTCTTCTCTAACATTTTGATCAGTTAAGATATTTGATAATACTGGTTGGTATTCACCATAATCCCCATTAAATGAATTCCCCATATTAAAATGTTCATTTTCAGCAATAGTATTAAATTGATTTTCGATAAATGTTTTTAAATCAACTTTTTGATTATAACCCATTTGATTGTTAATATTAACTTGAATGAAGTTATAATCAATATTATTTGGATTTTTGAAAAAATTAGTATGACTTAAATAATCAAACAATTGCATTTGTTCTTTCGTTGTCGACTTACTTAATTCTTCATAAGCTAATTTAACAGAACATTCTAAAAAGTTGTTTGCCCCCTCAAAAGCAACTTGCTTTAAACCTTGTTTAATTAAATTAGCATTCTTTGTAGAAATATAAGGAACAACTCCAAAAGTTAATATAGATCTATTTAAGGTATTAAAATCTTCAGTAGGAACATCTAAAATCCCTGAAATATTCTTACCTGCATATCTTAATTTATATCCAGGAATTTTATAATGATTCTCATCAAAGAACTTTGCAATAAGAAGGTTTGGTTCTTTGAAACAAGGCAGAATATCTTTAACCTTTTTAGCTATTTGAGTATTCTTAATTTCAGCTTCTTGATATGCTGGAGTGTAGTCCCAAGCTAGTCTATCACACACATATTTTGTTTGTTCAACTTTAAACACATCTCTAAAGTTATAACCTTTAGAAAACACACCATTAATAAATTCAAAATCTTGTAAAGAAAGGTTGTCAATCGAATCAATTCAACTATATTTATTCCAGTTACTACTAGAAAATGTTCAACCCAAGAAAGTTTGATCTTGATTTTTATATTTATTAGAAAAACCAACCAAATGGAAAGGATCTCTTTTTAGAAACAACTGTGGTTTTAAGAAGATTCTTGCTCTTAAAACATTATGATTTAAAATGTAATCTTTAACCCAATCATACATATAATCAAGTAAATGATTTAATATCTTTTGATAAAAAGCATTCAATTGTTGTTTTAAATCAAAATCTAAAGAAATTGTATCATTTGAATTGTAAACAATTTTAGATGCATCTCTTGTTTTCTTTTCAGTTGGTTTTAATGCAACTAATTTAAATGGAGATACTTTATTTGTATTATTGTTAAACAATCAATCAAAAGCAATCTCTTTTAGTTTAACTTGATCTTGTTTGTTTAATGGATTGATTAATACTTTTTTACCATATACATCTTCTACTTCATAGAAGGCGATATCAAAAGTATTAACTACTTTCATATTGTTGAAAGCATCTTCATAATCAATATAGTAGTTTCCTCTACCATCGTATCAACGGGTTCTTACATTTCCTTCGTTCAAGAAACTGTTTAATGCCATTGTAGCATCACTTGTGTATCTTCCATTTGCATCTTGATATGCAGGAGCTAATCTGTTTGGTTTATATAAAATCATATTATTAACTTTTGTCCTTTCTTAATTGTTGTTTAAATTATTGTTTTGTTTAGGTTTTGATTAGTTGTTTTTAAATTGTGGTGGGTTTTGTTTTAGGTATTTTTATATTGTAGTAGGTTTTGTTTTGTTAGATCTAGTTTTATCAATTTCAGTAAATTCATTTTTAACTTTTTAAAATATGAACATTATATTAAAGTGAGGAGGTAAATGGGATATTAACCCAATCAGTTGATTAAAGTTTTGTATAATTCTGGTTGAGTGTCTGGATCAACGATTACATATTCAGTTGCAAAGTTTTGTTTCATGGTTGCGGCTGAAGAACCTGCTGCAGTTGCATATTGCAACATTTGTTGGAATAAATATTCATTATTAAGCATTTCTAGGAATTTTTCAGGAGTCAATTTGTTGCAATATGTGAAATCCACTGATGGATGATTGCTTGAATAATAATCAATATGTTGTGAATAATAATCACCTTCATCACCAAAAGCATTGAATTTTTTTGATGACAATGATGGCATTGAGTAATCTACCCCTTGAAAATCAGAAGGTTTATTGAAGCCACCAAATGCATATTTCACTTTAAGGCTTCTGATGAAAACAGGATTATTTTTTATAATTTCTAAATTTGGTGAAATGCTATATTCAGTCGTTGTTTGTGGTGCTATAACTTCAAAAGAGGTTGTAGTATTGAATGTTGGTGAAATGATTTTATTAATTTTATCATTAAGGACGCTATAAGAAAACCTTAAATCCTTATCATATTCTGGTATTGGTAATTCACCTTTTTGAATAATTCTAGTTAAATCTACTCCTGAACCATTACCATTCAATGAAATAAATTGAGGGCAATCGATTATTGCAATTTTACATTGAGTTTCTGGAGTTATATAGATAGTTGGAGTATAAAATGAGACTAAATTATTAGAGCTCCTAATAGTAATTTCAAACTTTTTAATATTTGGATAATGTGGATCATTCGCATCTATAAACTGATTATTCAATTCCCCATATGAAATCATATCCAGATTTGGAAGAGGTGGCAAAACTAATCTTATTTCCTCTGCATAATAAGGAATAACAATTTGTCTTATTTTTGCATAATTTTCTTTCCCTATATTTTCCATGCCTCTAGAATCTATTTTTTTAAATTTGTCTGGTATTATTATTGCACCATTGGCTTCATCAAAATATTTTAAAAATTCTGATTCGGAGGTCATTCTAAATACATCATCATTTGAATCTGAGCATGAAGATAAAGAAGTAGCTAATACTGTTGTTGTAGCAATTAACGAAAACGAAAGAAGAGAAGAAATAATTATTTTTTTCTTGTTATTTTTCATTGCTATTGTCTCAATACATAAGAATTGTTTCTTATATATTCTGTAATATCATTAATTGCACTTCCTCTATCTTCATAGGTATATTCTTTGTTATTGAATGATACTGTATACAAACAAAAAACATTGTTTCTTAGTTTGATTTGTATGAACTTGTTATCAACCATTTTATCAGTTCTATACATTATAAATTCTTCATCAGGGTTGATTCTATAAGCTCTTTTAGAATTTGATAATACCATTTGGATACTGTCTACAAATTGTGGAGCACCACAAATTGGGAAAGGTCTAGTTGCTGATATTCTTTCAACATTATTACCTGGGTCCATAAAATTAATTTTGATTGGAACATTAAATTGTAAATATTTATCAACTAATTGTTTGTACTGTTCATTATTAAAAGCTAACTCTGAACTAAAGTCAATGTTTGTGAAAGATGGGTTTATAAATTGTGAAGATTCTAACGCTTTGCAGAATTTCATTTGTTTTTCTCTGCTAATTCCAGCAATTGATTCATCATACAATTTAACTGCCTCATTAACATTATCATCCATTAATTTATCACTTTCAGTTGATAAAAATTCTACATTTCCCAAATCTGAAATTCTTTTGTTATACAAACCTAATGAATCTTTTAAACCACAAAGATTTGTTTGAACACCCAAATTCAATGATTCATTAAAAGAATTTATTGGTTCTAGTGCATTGTCAACTACTCCATCTGAATGAACTGATAAATTGAAATCAGTTGGATCAATTGAGAACGATGAATCGTAATTTTGTTGTGATTTTGATGAAACATTAAAAAAGTATTTATCTATTGAATTTTTCATAACATTTTTTAATGAAGGCGAAATTTGATTAGCTGATTTATCAAAATAATTCGATAATAGGGAGAACACATCATCTTGTTCCATACTTCTACCTAAAGCTTTTTTGGTATCATTGAAACTCAATTGGTAAAGTGGTGCATCATTATACATTACAAAAAATCCATTATTTGTTTGATTGTTAACCAAATCTTCATTAATTAATGGGGTTTCAATTTGAGTAAAGATATTGTTTTGAATATCTAAATTTGTGAATTGCTTCAAAAAATTGTTTCTAACTGATAATCAATTTTTTTCTGAATCTATTGTTTTATTTGAACCATTACTTTTATCTGATAAAAACATTTTTCTATCAAAGAATCCAATTGAACCTCTACCTGAGTATGAACCTTTGAAGGAATTAGCAATAGAACTTAACAATTGAACACCTGTATTATTGTTATTATACGAATTATCCCTATTGCTGAAATAATATTCAGAATCTAATCAATCAAATGTATCTTTACAAAATTGTGCTTCAGTAGCAGTATAATCTGAATAAACATAGGATTCAACTTTTGAATTTGCTACTGGTTCATCCGGAAAATATTGTTGTCTGATGTTTGTATCAGTTAAGATATTTGATAATACCGGTTGGTATTCAGCGTAATCATTATTAAATGAACTTCCTAGATAAAAATGTTCATTTTTAATATTAATATCAAATTGATTTTTAACAAAAGTTTTTAGATCAACTTTTTGATTATAACCCAATTGATTCTTAATATTAACTTGGATAAAGTTATAGTTAATATCATTTGGATTTTTGAAAAAATCAGTATGACTTAAATAATCAAACAATTTTATATCACCGTCATTAGTTGACTCACTTAATTCTTCATAAGCTAATTTAACTGATGATTCTAAAAAGTTGTTTGCCCCCTCAAAAGCAACTTGCTTTAAACCTTGTTTAATTAAATTAGCATTCTTAGTAGAAATATATGGCATTACTCCAAAAGTTAATAATGAATAATTTACATTCTTGAATTTATAACTTGGGATATCTAAAATTCCAGAAATATTTTCACCTGATGCATCAGACGAATACGAACCAACGAATTCATGATGTGAATCAAAAAATTTAGCAATAACAAAATCTTTATTCTTGAAACAAGGTAAAATTCCTTTTAATTTTTTAGCAACATTGTTATCAAAAATTCTGGCTTGTTGATATGCTGGTCTTCATAAGATACCAGCAAGTCTAGGTTTATATTTTCTTTGGTAAACTTCAAATATTTCTCTAAAGTTATAACCTTTAGAAAACACCCCATTAAGAAATTCAAAATCTTGTAAAGAAAGGTTATCTCTAGAATCAATATAATAATTTCTTACTCTATTCGCAGTTGAAAAAGTTCAACCTAAAAATGTTTCCTCCTCATTTTCATAACCTTTGTCGAATGGAATAAGATTGAAAGGATTGTATTTTGAAATTAACTGTGGTTTTAAGAAGATTCTTGCTCTTAAAACATTATGATTTAAAATGTAATCTTTAACCCAATCATACATATAATCAAGTAAATGATTTAATATCTTTT
>JAHHTF010000007.1 GCA_020024775.1 Ureaplasma sp.
ATAGAAAAAGTGGGTCCCTTCTTTTCGGTTCCCACAAAATTTCCTAATTACCCTACAATTATAAAGATTGCAAGCATAAAACGTCTTATTTATAAAAGGAGAATATTATGAAATTAAAATCTAAAATTTTATTAGGAACATTAGGTGCAGCTGCTTTAGCAGCAATTCCTACAACAATTGCATTAGCATCAACTTCTTGTGGTTCTAGTTCTAATGAAGAAGCGGCTAATAATGATCCTAATGTTATTTATAGACCAGCTGCTAATATTAAAACTAAATTCACTCAACCAAATTTAGCTCGTTTACGTAATGAGTTTTTAACTTATTACACAGTAGGTTTAGGTGATGCAGAAGTATTAAAAAGAGAAGTTAAAGTATCTTTGATTGATTATGAATTAACTATAAATCTTGATATTCAATGAAACCGTAATCCACAGAAACCAACAACTAAAGCTGAAGGAGCTTCTAACTCTGTAAAGAGCATAATTGTGTATATGTTAACACCAATGGAAAATGGTTTGTATCAATATAATGCAAATGACTTTTCTGAAGACCCTAACACACCAGTTGAGGATATCAGACAAATGACATTATTCCAATTAAAAAGAGACCTTGATATGTGATACAACATTGAAGATAGATATAAACCTAACTATCAATTACCTGAGTATCCAGAAGTTCAATCTCAACCTGCACCATCAATTGCTTCAAAGGTTTCTTATAATGATTTATCTGAATTATATAATGGATTTTTGAAACAAGGATTAAGAGATGCGTTAGGTAAAAAACTAACTAAACCTGAATCATCAGGAACCTTATCATTAAATGGAACACAATTAACTTGTAATATAACTTTTTCTGGTTTAGATGCATCTAATAATAAACAAACTTTTACAAATAAATACAGATTCGAATTAGCACCAAATGCAAGTGGCGAATATGAATATGCATATCAACAATCACCAACTGATGCTAGTGAAACAGTTACTAATTTAACATTAATAAAACTAAAAGATAACTTACAAACTTTTATGAATCTAAGTTATGCTGATGGCTTGGCTCTTAATTAAGAACAATAACCAATTTATCAACTATGATAAGTTGGTTTTTATTGTGTTTCTAAGTTATTAAATCAAAACAATATTTTATTTTGATAAAATAAAAACCAAGAGGAATTTTTTATATGGAAACAAGAAAATATTTAGTTACTAATGGAGAAAACTTTAATGTTTCTCTAGCTACTCAAATTGTTGATTCAATGAGTCATTTTGATTCAAGAATTATTGTTAAATACTTTGATGATCAAATTGATGCAAAATCAATCATTAACCTAATGACATTAGATTTAGAAGATGACACTGAATTAGAAGTTGAAGCACAAGGTAATGATGCTCAAAAATCATTAGATACATTTGAAGAATTATTAAAAAACAATAAGGTTATTTAATTTATGGAAATCAACAAATATATTGATTATACAAATCTGAAACCTGATGCACCAGAGTCAGATATAATTAAACTTTGCGAAACAGCAAAAGATAATAATTATTGTTCAGTTTGTATCAATCCTTACTTTATTAAATTAGCAAGTGGATTACTAAAATCAACTGATACAAAAGTATGCACAGTGATAGGTTTCCCTTTGGGACAAAATGAAACAGCAATTAAAGTTGTTGAAGCTGAATTAGCAATTGAACAAGGCGCTGATGAATTAGACTTAGTAATCAATTTATCAGCTTTGAAAGCAAAAGACTTTGATTATTGTTTAAATGAAATTAATCAAATTAAAAAAGTAGCAGGATCTAGAATTGTAAAAGTTATTTTTGAAACTGCTTATTTAGACAAACAACAAAAAATAGATGCTGCTAATATCTTATTAGAATCAGATGCTGACTATATTAAGACATCAACAGGATTTGCAAGTTCTGGCGCTAATTTAGAAGATGTTAAATTATGATTTGATATCTTAGGACATAAAAAGAAAATTAAAGCTGCAGGGGGAATCAGAACTCCTGAAGCTGCTATAGAGTTTATTAATGCAGGTGCTTCTAGAATTGGAGCTTCAAGTAAACTTTAATAATTAATCAACAGATAATCTGTTGATTTTTATATTAGTCTAACTTAATAGGAAATATATAGGTATGAATAATAAACAAGAAATTAAGAAAGAGATTGATGATCTAAGAAACCAATTAGAAAAGTGGAGTTATGAATATTATGTTTTAGATAACCCATCAGTTGATGATAGTGTTTATGATAAAACAATGATTAGACTTCAAAGTTTGGAAAATCAATATCCTGAGTTTAAAACAACTAACTCTATATCAAATCGGGTTGGGGGTTTTGTGAGTGATAAATTTATTAAAAGAAAACATCTTCATAAAATGTTATCACTGGACAATGCCTTTGACCAACCTGATTTAATAAGATTTGAAACTCATATTAAAGAATCAAGTCAAAAACCAATTGAATATATAGTTGAACCTAAAATTGATGGTTTATCAATTTCTTTGATTTATAAGAATTCTAAATTAGAATATGCATTAACTCGGGGAGATGGAATCCATGGAGAAGATGTAACAGCAAATATTTATACAATCAAATCAATTCCTTTATTCATTGATGAAAAATACAAAGATGAAGTAGTTGAAATCAGAGGAGAAGTTTTTATTGATAAATATGAATTTGAAAAGATCAATAATGAACTAAAAGAATCTAATACCAAACTATTTGCTAACCCAAGAAATGCTGCAGCTGGTTCTTTAAGAAATTTAAACTCATCAATTTGTGCTTCCAGAAATCTAAAAGCTTATTTTTATTATTGTCCTAATCCAGAAGCCATTCAAGTATCTACTCAAGAAGAATTAATTAATTGATTAAAGGATAATAAATTCCCAACTGCTGAATATATTAAAAAAGCTAACAGTATGGATGATGTAAATAAACAAATAGAATATTTATCATCAATTAGAGATTCAATTGATTTCCAAATTGATGGGATTGTTATCAAATACAATTTCTATGATCAATATGATGAAATAGGATACACTGCTAAGTTTCCTAAATGAGCAATTGCATACAAATTCAAAGCTGAAATCGGATTAAGTAAAATCATTGATATCTTTGGTGATGTTGGAAGAACTGGAAAAATTACATATGTAGCCGAAATTGAACCAATTCTTTTAGATGGTTCAATGATATCTAAAGTAAGTATTAATAATCCTGATTACATTAAACAAAAAGATATTAGATTAAATGATTATGCTTTTGTTTATAAAGCAGGAGACATCATCCCTTATTTAGACTTCATTGATTTAACAAGAAGACCAAAGGATTCAAAATCATTTGTTCCATATAAAACTTGTCCTTGTTGTAAACATGAATTAGTGCATCTAAATAATGAGATTGATCAACGTTGTATAAATCCAAATTGTAAAACACAAATCATTAAAAAAATATCTTATTATTGTGAAAGAGATTGCATGAATATTGTTGGAATCTCAGAAGCAATTATTTTAAGATTATATGAAAACAATATTATTAAAGATGTTTCAGATTTATATGATTTAAAAAATAAGAAAGATGAAGTTTTAGCATGTGATATTAACATTAAAGATAAGTTATTTACAAATATCACAAATGCTATAGAACAATCAAAAAACAACTCATTAGAACATCTAATTAATGGGCTATCAATTAGACTCTTAGGCAAGACTTCATCAAAGAAAATTGCTAAGCATTTTAAAACATTAGATAATCTTATGAAAGCTAGTTTTGAAGAGACTGCTTCAATCTTTGAAATTGGTGAACAAACTGCTAATGAAATCTATCAGTATTTCAAGAATAAAGACAATCTTGAATTAATAGAAAAATTAGTTGCTTCAGGAATAAACACTGAATATGTTTCTACAATTAGTAATCAAGTCGATTTGATTGATGAATATGTGAACAAAAAGTTTGTCATCACTGGGACATTTGAAATCCCAAGAGACAAAATTAAACAGTATTTAGAAGATGTTTATTCAGCTAAAATTTTAAACACAGTTTCTAAAAATGTAGACTATGTTTTGGTGGGGGATAACCCAGGTTCAAAACTTCAAAAAGCAAATGAGCTAAAAATCCCCATAATAAGTGATATTTCTTTCATAAAGTAATTTAAAATAATATAATAGAAATACGCAAGTTATAAAAAATTAATGAAGAAGGTATTAAATATGACTATTAATAGCAAAAAAAGCTTTAAAAACAAATTAGTAGCCGTTACTAAAAAACACGGTATTACTGAATTTAAAGATAAAAAGAACTTATATGAAATCTTCCAATCAGATTTTAATACATACAATATTATTCTAGATAAAGACTTAAACTTAAATGAATTATACAGAGCATTAGTAAAATTCTTCCAAGCTAACAAAAAAGAATTTGACTTAGATTTAGACTCTTTCTTCACAGTAACTAACAACGAGTTCAACCACGACTTAATTGCTATTGTAATGAATGCAGTTGAAATTTCAACAACTCACAGTTACAATGTTAAAGCTAATAAAGGTGAATTAGCTAAAGTTAACATTAAAATGAGTGATGCTAAATTACAACCAATTGTAAAAGAATACGAAACTATTGTTGAAGCTAGAACAAAAGCAAGAACTTTACAAGATACTCCTTCTAATATTATGGTACCTGGTAAATTTGTTCAAGAAATTAAAGAAATCTTCAAAGGAATGAAGAACGTTAAAATTGAAGTACTAGACAGAAAACAATTAGAAGCTAAAGGAATGAACTTATTAGTTGGTGTTGGTCAAGCTGCTCAATCAGATATGGATCAACCAAGATTAGTAGTTATCTCATTCATGAATGACTCAAGCAAAAAGAATGACATCACTGCTTATGTAGGTAAAGGTGTTTGTTTCGATACTGGTGGATTAAACATCAAAACTGGTGGCCACATGAGATGAATGAAATATGATATGTCAGGTGCTGCAATCAGTGCAATGACTTTATATTCATTAGCTAAAAACAATGTGACTGGAAACTTCGTTGCAGTTTGTCCACTTGTATTAAACTTATGTGATACATATGGTCAAAGACCTGACGATGTAGTTGTTTCATACTCTGGTAAATCTGTTGAAATTGATAACACAGATGCTGAAGGTAGATTAATTTTAGCTGATGCTATTACTTATGCAGTAAGAGATTTAAAAGCTAGTAGAATCTTTGATATTGCTACATTAACTGGTGCAATGGTTTATGGATTAGGTGATACTTATACTGGTGTTTGAGCATCAAACGATAAAGTATGACAACTAACTGAAACAGCTGCTGCTAAAGCTGGGGAATTAGTATGAAGAATGCCATTCCACAACGACTTCTTAGAAATGTTAAAATCTGAAGTTGCAGATATTGCTAACTCAGTTTCTGACCCAAGAGGTGGTTCAAGTAGAGCTGCTTGTTTCTTAAAAGACTTTACTGAAGATACTCCATATGTTCACTTCGATATTGCGATTACAGCAACTATCAAAAACTTAGGAACTGGTATTATGTTGAACACATTCTACAACATGGGGAAAGCTTTATATGAAAAGAAATAAAACAATCGAATTAATTACTAAACACTGTGTAGAAAATTTTAGATTAGGGATTATCTACAACAGTTTAAAAGTTAAAGCTGCTGAATTCGGAATGGAAAATTTATCTAAATACATGAAAATGTTATCTGATGATAAATTAACTATTCACAAAGATTTAATTACAGATTACTTAATTAGTGTTGGAAACACACTAGAAATCGAAGTTGAATCAAAAGCAGATGCAGTAATTAAATCTATTAGTACTCCAGAACAATTGATGAATTATGTTTATGAATCTGAATTAAAAATTAGATCAGAAGTTAATGCAATTGCTGCTTCAAGTATTGCAGAATCAGATTTTGAATCATTCAACTTTATTCAATGATTCGTTAAAGATGGATTAAAAGATTTCAACGAAATCGAATACATCAAAAACTTATTTGGTTTGTCAAACAATTTACTTCAAATTGATCATGATATCAAAAACATTTTAGAATAATATTTAATTTTCACCATTAATCTTAGGATTAATGGTTTTTTATTCTGGTTTGATATGTTATAATTAATAACCATGCTATAATTTATATTAGACTAATTTAACTTATAAAGGATGTTAATGAATACTAATACTTCTGTGAAAGATGAAAAGAATATTGGGTTAGCAAATGCACCTATGTCTAAAAAAATAGGTTTCTTTTCAGCAATGATGATTGTGATTAGTTCATCAATTGGAGCAGGGATATTTTTTAAGGCTAGAGAAGTTTTAGAATTTTCTCATGGGTCTGTAATATTTGCAATCGCTTGTTGAATTTTATCAGGGTTTGCAATTATTTGTATGGCTTTAGCAATTGTAGAAATATGTAGTGCTTCGAAGGATGACTTATCTGTAATTGGATGATGTAAGAAGTTCAATAGCAAGTTTGTTTATAAATCTTGTAAGAACTTTATGTTTTACATCTTTTTACCATTTGTATATTTTATTATGCCATACTATGTAATTAAGACTTTCCAGGATGCTGTTATCTCAGTTGGAGGGTCTGGTTCATTTGGTGTTGGTGATCATGATTGAATAGTCGCTTTGATTATTGCATTAGGTATTACAGTATACTTTCTATGTGTATCTGGATTGTTTACAAAAGTAGGAAATATTCAAAATTGAATTATTGTTTCAGTTAAATTTATTCCTTTAGTATTAGTAGCTATCATTGGATTTATAATAGTTGGTACAAAAGGGTATCAAGGGATGGGGAATGGAATTGATTTTATTCCAGAAAAGAAACCATTAACATCACTAGCTCAGGTTTCACCTTTCTTTGGTTTGTTTCTAGCAATGGGGGCTATCTTCTTCGCTTATGATGGATTCTATGTATCATCTGGGTTGCAATCACAAATGAAAGAACCTAAGAAAACTCCAATCGCTATTTTAATTGGTTTAATTATTGTTACAGTAGTTTATTTAGCAATTGCTATATCAATGTCAATTGGAACGTTACAAGGAGACTTACCAGGATTTGAAGATTGGTTAATGAAACATACTTCAGTGAATGGTGTTAACTGATTGTATGCTACCATTCAGATTTTAATTGGGGTAGGAACCTTAGGGATTATTAATGGGTTTTCAATGTGATACCCAAGATTCAATGAAAACTTAATTAAAGAAAGAGAAATTCCTTTCTCAGATAAATTAATTAATAAGATCAACAAAAAAAGACCAGTAGTTGGTGTAATCTATTCATTGTGTGTAGCTACTGTTGTATTATTTGTTTTCACTTTAATAGGTGCATTAGGATTCCAAAACAAAAACTATTCATACCCAAGCTATACAATGTCTAATCTATATTCATTTGTAGACTTGATGTCCACATGAACTGCAGTAATCAGTTTTGCATATATTGTAATGGCTATTATAGGATGTTTAAAAAATAGAAAAACCAATACAGTAAAAGTAACTAAAACTAAATACTTTGTTCCAACAGCAATCATTGCTGTAATAGCAGTTTCATTACCATTAGTTTTTGTGTTTATTCAACCAATAGTTGATTTGTTCTTGTTAATGAACTTTGATTATACTCAATCAGATTTGATTGGAAGAATCACAACTGTGGTTGTATTAATCATCTTCATATTAATTTCAACAGTAACTGTTAAAATTGATTACATGATTGAATATAAAAAGAAACAATTATACAAAACTAAATCAACTGAACTAATGGCTCAAATCAATGATTTATACATTTTATATAAAGTTACTAATGACTATAATGTAATGTTTAAAATTGAAGCATTACAACGTAAATTAAACAAACATTTAAATTATTGAAATAAAACATTACAATAAAACAAAAGATAGAATCTCATTGCTTTATAGCAATAAGATAACTATCTTTTTTTATTTAGGATTTCAAGAATATCACTAGCAATTTTCTTTGGTAGAATTTGTTCTAATTCTTCTAATGAAGTATTCTTAAGTTCATCAATTCCTTTATATACTGAATATAGTTTTTGCAGTCTTTGTTTTCCTAGCCCTGGAACTTTATCTAATAATGAAACTAAATCATTATTTATTTTGGTTCTTCTGAAATAATTGATTGCTGAATTATGAACTGTTTCTTGCATTGTTCACAATAACTTATAAACGCTAGATTGATGATCTAATTTGATTTCTTGTTTATTAGATAAAACAATGCTATCTGTTTGATGGTTATTGTTTTTTTGTAATCCAATTACTGGAATCTTTAAGTTTAGTTTTTCTAAACTTTCTAAAGCGGCCTTGATTTGGATTCATCCACCATCAACTATAATTAAATCCACCTTATCATCATTGAGTTTTGAATAACGTTTGTATATCACTTGTTTCATGTATTCATAATCACTTGGATTATCAATTTCATCTAGTTTGTATTTTCTGGATAGTTTATTGTTAATTGCACCATTAATAAATACAGACATGCTACTAACTGAATTAGTAAAGTTGATATTTGAATTATCAAAGATTTCAATTCTTACTAATGAATTTAAATTCAATAATCTTTTTAATTCATCTAAAGCATCATGGGTTAAAGATAATTTAGCTTTAGATAATAAATAGTTTTGTTCATAATAGTTCTTAGCATTTATTAAAGCTAGATTCAAAACTTCTTTTTGCTTTTGGTTAGCTAAACAAAAAGCATTGTTAAATTTTGAATTTAAAAGATCTAATTCAGATTGGTTTAAATTAATAATGATTTTGTTGGGTACTAAGTTCACTGAATAAAAACTATTTAGAAATTCTAAAATAGTATCATTGACGCTCGAATATACTTCAATGATTTCATTATGCTTAGCTAATAGTTTATTATCAATGTATTTAAAAATAATGATCGATAAATAATTGTTGGAATTATAGTAAGCAACATAATCAGTTGCTGAGTTATTAGTGATTTCAGTTATTTGTAATACTTCGATTTTTTTAATCCCATCATATAACTCTTTATAATGTTGAGCCATTTCAAAGTTTAACATTTCTGCCATATTTAATTCTTTGTCTTTAATCATTTTTAATAATTCAGTATTCGAGTTATTAAAGAAATCATTGATATATTTTTTTCAAGCTTTGTATTCATTAACATCTATCTTCTTAATACATGGTCCTAAGCATTGATGCATATCATAGTAGATACATTTTTTGTTAGGTAACTTATTACATTTTCTAAAAGGAACAAGTTCTTGTAACAATTGATAGATTTTGAATTTTTGGAAATTAGGATCAGCTAATGGTCCATAGTATTTACCTTTTATCTTGTTAACTTTTCTAGTATACATGATTCTAGGGTTTTCTTCTTCAGTTACTAAGATATAAGGGTATTCAGAACTATCTTTTAATAAAATGTTGTATTTTGGTCAATGTTGCTTGATTAAGTTATTTTCAAGGATTAAGGCTTCATTTTCTGAATTAGTAATAATGAAATCAACATCATAGATTTCTTGGACTAAATTAGTGTTCTTTTGGTTTTGTGGATTATT
This sequence comes from Ureaplasma sp., assembly GCA_020024775.1. Classification (GTDB taxonomy): domain Bacteria; phylum Bacillota_I; class Bacilli_A; order Mycoplasmatales; family Mycoplasmoidaceae; genus Ureaplasma. Next base: position 9,570 of record JAHHTF010000007.1, read on the forward strand.
AAAATATTGTTTGATTCTGTTTCTAATGTTCTTTGCTTTTCCAACATAAATAATTTCATTATTAATATTCTTTCACAAATAACAACCAGGTTTAAGTGGAGCATTAGAAATTTTAGTTTGTAATTCAAGAGATTTCATATTCTTATAGTTTTACTTTAGTTAGTTTAAAGATTCTTTCTAATGAACAATAAATTAAGTGTAAGTCTCCACTTACTATTTTAATAATCTTATTCTTTCACTTAATTTCTAAAAAGAAATCAGTTAGTTTGATCTGTTCAATATCTTTATACATAAAAGAAACATATTTTGATTCTCCTGAAATAATAAATCTATGGGTAGATAAATAGATTTCAGCATTATCAAAATATTTTTTATCATCAATATATAATCAATCCATTTCGTATCTGAAGTAGATTTTTTCATGACTTAATAAACTAAAACTAGAAATCAAACTTTTAAGATTTCTATTTTTAGCAAAGATAACATTTTGGAAATAAAGAATAAATTCTTTTTCTTTGGGATAAAGTCTATTTTCTAAATTCAAATGTTGAATGTTAGTAATAAGTGCATGAATGAATGCTTCATCAAATCTTTGATTGATCATGATTCATTTTTTTAAAACATAGAATGCATATGGATAAAAGAAGTTTTCATTTTCCTTGATTTCTTTTTTGGTTTTTGAAAAACTTCAATTATCTAATGTATCTTCGTTTAAAAGACGTTCTATTTTTTTAATATATGAATTAGGAACTTTTTCAACATTACGTTCAAAAAGTTCAGAGAATTTAAATTTAATCATCTTCTGGTTCTTCAGGTAAAGTGATTGACTTAATTCCAATTTCCTTAGCTTTTTTGTATCATTCTTTAATTGATTCAATTGTAATACATTGTGTTGGACATACTAATGTACAAGCACCACAACTTATACATTTATCATCAGCAAAAGAATAACCTTCTGGTCTTACTTTAATAGCTTCAACAGGGCAAACCATTTTGCAACTATTACAAGCAATACATTTTGAAATATCAACTGTTGCTCTTGACATATATTACTCCTTATTAACTGCTAATTTACTAATAGCATCCTTTGCTGCATTTTCAGCTGCTTCTTTTTTTCTGATTCCAGAACCGCAACCATATACAATACTATTTAATAATACTTTAGCTGTTCAAACTTCTGTTTGTTCATTTTGATCATAAACATATTGGATGGCGCCAGAAGCGCATTTTTCATTTTTCATCAAGTATTCTTGTAACATACTTTTGCTACATTTGTTTTCGTAGTTCTTATTTATATCATTGGTTAGTTTGGATAATAAAACTTCTTCAATAATAGATTTGACTTTAACAAAACCTTGATCTTTGTAAACTGCACCAATAAAAGCTTCAAAGACATCTTCATAGATTTTATCAGTTACTTCTTCTAATCCACCACCAATTAAGATTACTTGTCTAAAACCAAGTTCGTCCTTGGCAATTTTAGCTAAACTACTTCCTGATACTAAGTTAGCTTTAATTTGTGACATCACACCTTCTGTTTGATATTCTTCATAAATATAATTAGATGTAACTCATGCAATAGTAGCATCCCCTAAGAATTCAAGTTTTTCATAATTATATTTTAAGTTGTTTGCATATGCATAACTTTGGTGTGTGAAGGCTTCAAGATAAATACTGTATGACTTTGGGCTAATCTTAAACTTTTTTAAAATCTCATTTAGATGTTGAGTTCATAATAGTTTTTCGTTAGACATGTTGTTCTTCTAATGCTCCCTTAATTTTGTTTAATACATCATTTTTAATCGATGAATATAAAACTTCTAATGCACTTAAAAACTGTTGTTTATCAGCTGAACCATGAGTTTTAACAGCAAGTTTGTTTAACCCTAAAACAAAAGCTCCTGCATGGTTTTTATAATCAAACTTTTTAGCAACTTTCTTCAATATCCCTTTTGCTAATAAAGCACTAAAAAAGTTCTTAGGTTTCTTGAATTCTTTTTTTAATTCTCTACCCAATGTTTTAGCAGTCCCCTCTAGTGCTTTTAGTGCAATGTTGCCTGTAAATGCATCACATAAAACAACATCGGCATCAGAACACAATAAGATATTAGGTTCAATAAAACCTTGGTAGTTTAGATTTTTTATATTCTTAATTTTTTCATTTGTTTCTATTACTAACTTAGGACCTTTGTGTTCTTCAGTTCCAATGTTTAGTAATTTAATAATTGGGTTGGATTTAAATTGTTTTGCATACTCATTTGCCATAATAGCAAAATTGATAAGATCATCACTTGAAATATCTAGTGTTGCTCCAACATCAATCATATTAAAGAAACCATCAACTTTAGGAATCGTTGGCATAAATCCAATGTTGTTGATATTTTTAATAGTACCGATTGTTGAATATAAAACAAAAACAAATAGTGGTGTTGAACAAGCACTAAGTACCCCATCAACTTTGTCTTCTTTTAATAAATCAGCTGCTAGTTGAATAGAACTATTTCTTTTTTGTCTTAGTGCAAAAATGGTGTCATCTTGTGACATAAATTCATCAGTATGTAATACACTGATATTCTTATAATTATTTAATAGTGGTTTTAATTGGTTTTCATCACCTACTAAAGTGATTTCACAATCTGGATGTAATTTGATAAATTCTTTAGCGGCATTTACAACTTCAGAAATATCATTTTCAAAACCCATAGCATCTAAAGCAATCTTATACATTATTTTACCCCAATATAGAATTCATATGTATCTTGGTCACCTTTATATACTTCCGAGAAGATACCATATTTTTCAAGAATGATGTCACCGAATTTTTCAGCATATTTTCTTGAAACATCTTTACCAGCAATAATGTAACAAACACTACAATCAGGTCTTAGTTTAATTAATTGTTCCATTACATTATCAATAATTTCTGGGTTGTTTTTTGCAGTCCCTGCAATCTTTTTCTTCAAGATATAAAAGTGATCGAATTTTTGAATTTTGATTCCATCTTCAGTTTCAAAATCTTTTGCAGCTTTTGTAATAGATACAGAGTTAGCTGATGTTAATGCTTTTCTAATGTTTTGAACATTTGTTTTGATATCAACATCTGGATCAAATCCTTCGATTCCAAAGAAAGTATCTAAGAAATTATGAGTTATAATAATCTCTACATTAATTTTATTTTTAACTGATTCAATTGCAGATTTTGCAGCTAATACTAAGTTAGAATCATGAACTAATAAAATCACATTTTTAGCATTAGTGATTTTAATTTTTTGTAAGAAGTTTTCTACAGATGGTGCTGCTGGTTCTGAAATAATATAGTTAGTTTGATTATAAAAATTAACAGTTCATTCAGCTAAGTTGTGAGTTGGTACTGTATAGATTAAAGCTATATTATTAGTTAATGTTTTAGGATCAATGATTTGTTTGTTAATTTTAGATAAGAATTGGTTAGTCATGTTTTCAAACTTAATTGTACTGAACTCACCATATTTTTGCCCTAATTCTAAAACCCTATATGGTCTAGTAGTATGGATGTGTAATTTAACTAAATTATCTTGTCTAAATAAAACAATTGAATTACCGATTTTTTGTAATTCATGTCTGAATTTTTGCATGTTAAATTTTTTCTTAACAGTTGGTTTGTTTGGGTCAATGTTAGCATTGATTTCTAAAATAAATTCTGAACAATATCCAAATTCAATATCTTCATGAATAACTTTAGCTTGGAAGTTAGAATTTTCTTCAATAACTTTTCCACTAGTTGTTTTTAGTTTCTTTAAATAATCATCTAGTTTGTTGTTTAAAACAGCATTCATTCCTTTTAAGAATGACATTAATCCATAACCACCTGAGTCAACAACATTAGCTCTTTTAAGTTCTTCTAATATTTCTTTTGTTGAATCTAAGGCTTTTGTTCCAAATTCAATTACATCATTAAATAGTTGTTCAATGGTATCATATTCTTTATCTTGGATGTTATCTGCGATTTCACGAATAACTGTAAGAATTGTTCCTTCAATTGGGTTGTATACAGCTTTGTATCCTCATTCTTTAGCAGATAAAAATGATTTCTTAATTTTAGCAATTTCAATTTCAGTTTCACCTGGTTCGAAATTACTTAAGAAACCATTAACTATTTGTGAGAAAATTACACCAGAGTTTCCTCTAGCATTGAATAATATTTTTTTCGAAAAGGCATCATTTAATTCTTTTAAATCATTGAAACATGTATTGTCTTCTTGAAAAGCATTTCAAGTACCAGATGTAGTCATCTTTAGGTTTGTTCCTGTGTCACCATCTGGTACTGGGAAAATGTTTAGTTCATTAATATATTGGTATTCAGCAGCAATACTTTTTGTACCACCTGCTATCATGTCTCAAAATGTCTTTAGGTTTATTTTTTCCATATTTATTTTTCCTCACCAATAATATTAACTTCAGTATAAACAGTTTCTGCATCACATACAGATCTAATATTTTTATTAATCATGTTGACAAATTCTAAAATAAGATTTGCTATATCATATATTTTTTTCTTCAATGTTACAGAAACTTTAATGGTGATTTTATCAGTGTCTTGTTGCAAAGAAATATCATCAACAGAGTGGATTCCTGAATTGGTTTTTGCAACTTCTGAAATGATATCTTTTAGTATGTTAATGTTGATTTGTGTTTCTTTTTTAGCCATAAAATCCCTTAGTTTCTAAATTGTATTACATTGATAATAAATAAAATAAATTATAGTATATAATTGTATATATTAAAATTTAAAATGATTTTTAAATGAAAAAACACAAAGAAAGAGGAAAAAATATGATTTTAGAAAACAAAGAACAATTTGAAACAACATTAAAGGATTCAAAGACAACAATCGTTGACTTCTTTGCAACATGATGTGGTCCTTGTAGAATGTTAGCTCCAATTTTTGGAGAAGTTGGAAATGAAAAAGCAAGTGAAGCTAACTTCTTAAAAGTAAATGTAGACGATTTTGATGATCTTGCAGCAAAATACAATGTTTCATCAATTCCTACAATTATTGTATTCAAAAATGGTGAAGAAGTTCACAGAGTTTCAGGGTTCCAAGACAAAGCAAAATTAATTAATTTAGTTGATTCATACAAATAATGAAATATAAAGTTTTAGCGCTAGATTTAGACGGGACTTTAGTTACAAGCAATAACAAACTATCTAAGATTAATGTACAAAAAATGTCTCAGTATATTCAAGATGGTGGGAAGATTTGTTTTGTAACAGGTAGAACATTTAATTATGCGATGTTAGTAGCAGATGATTTTTATAAGTTAACAAATCAAAAAATTGACATGATTTGTGCTTTAAATGGCGCTTACATCTATGATAATATAAATGAAAAACTATTAGACTCTAACCCAATTGATGATGATACATCAAAAGCTGTTAAAGCCATAGTAGAAAAAAGTAAAATTATATCTTCTTTTTATACAAAAGAATCAGTAGAAAATTCTTCAATGTATTTAACAGGAATTTCAAGAACATTACAAAAAATGGTTCATAGTGTTAATAAAAAGAAAGTTAAAGTGATGTTAGATAAAGATTTTGACACTCACTCAACTTACAAGATTAACATTATTAAATTATTCAGTTGAAAACAGTTTGATGCAACTCATGCTTTAATCGAAAAAACTTTTGGTTCAAAGGTTGATGTTACTCAAACAAAGAAAAACCTTTTTGAAATTACTTTAAAAGGGATTGATAAAGGTTATGCTATTGACTTCCTAGTTAATTATTATAATATTCCAGCTTCAGAGTTTCTTGCAGCTGGTGACTCAGGTAACGATATTCCAATGTTTAAAAAAGTTGGTTTAGATGTTGCTGTTAATGATGAAAGAATTAAAAAACTTAATTATTACCCAAAGGTTTCATTAAATAAATCAACAAAAGTTGCTTTAGCTAAAATAATAGATAAATATGCTTACTAATGAAGAAATAAGTGTTTCTATAGAATCTAGTTGTGATGACACTAGTATCTGCATATTTAAAGGCATTAATTTGATGGAAATGAAAACAATCTCCTCTATACAATTACAACAATTGTATGGGGGAGTTGTTCCTGAAATTGCCAGTAGAGAACACTTAAAAAATATTCATGTAATCTTTGATGAATTGATTACAAAACATCAGATAGATCCACTTTCTATCTCAAATATATTTTGTACTAATGAACCCGGATTACCTGGTTCATTACATATTGGAATTTTATTTGCAAGAACCCTTGCATTTTTAACAAAAGCTAAATTATATTTTATTAACCATCTTCATGCTCATATTTTTTCTGCTTTTATTAATGATTATGAAAGTATCAAATTTCCCTTTCAATGCTTAGTAGCATCTGGTGGGAACACAATTTTATATCTTGTTAATTCATTTAAGGATATTCAAATTTTAAATGAAACTGTTGATGACGCAGTTGGTGAAGTTTATGATAAAGTGGCCAGAGCATTAGGATGAACTTATCCAGGTGGTCCTTGTATTGATAATAACTATGATCCACAAAAAGCTGATATGGTGTTTTTAAGAAACAAACCGACTTCATCAGCTCCATTTAGTTTTTCAGGAATTAAGACTGCTGTTTTAAATCACATCAATCAATTGAAGATGAAATCGTTAGAAATTGATGAGAAAAAAATATCATCGAGTTTCCAAAAAAACATAATAGAATTATTAATTGATAAAATTAAATATTATTCTAAATTACATGAAACTAACAGTATTGTTTTAGGTGGTGGAGTATCTGCCAATTCGTTGCTAAGACAAATGGTTTCAGAATTAGATAACAATTTTAAATACCCAGAACTAAAGTATACAGGTGATAATGCTGCAATGATTGGCTTCTTAGGTATACTATTAAAGAAAGAAGGAGTTTTGTAAACATATGAATAAATTATTATTTTCATCAGAGGCTGTTGGTGTAGGACACCCAGATAAAATTTGTGATCAGATTTCTGATGCAATTTTAGATGCTTACTTAAAGCATGATAAAAAAGCTAAAGTAGCTTGTGAAGTGTTTGCTAGTAACAGATTGATTGTAATTGGTGGTGAAATCAATTCCACTTACAAAGTAGATGTTAAAAAGGTTGCCAGAGAAGTTTTAGAAAACATTGGATACACTAAAAAAGATTTTAAAATCAAAACTAATATTAATATTCAATCTCCTGAAATCAACCAAGCAGTTGAGAAAGGAAATAATGAAATTGGTGCAGGAGACCAAGGGATTGTATTTGGTTATGCAACTAATGAAACCAAAGAATATTTACCATTAGGAATTGTGTTAGCTAATGAGATTCTAAAAGACTTAGAAAACAAGATCAGAACACACCAAGTTGATTTCTTAAGATATGATATGAAATCACAAGTTACAATTGATTACAGTGATTTAAAGAATCCAAAACTTCACACTTTCTTAGTTTCAATCCAACACACAGAATCTGCGACACAAAAACAAATAGAAGATTTTGTTGGTAAAGAAATGGATGAAATTGCTAGACATTACAATTTAAATACTGACTTCAAAAAGATTATCAATCCATCAGGTAAATTTGTTATCGGTGGTCCAATTGGGGATACTGGTTTAACTGGAAGAAAAATCATTGTTGACACTTACGGTGGTGTTGCTCACCATGGTGGTGGAGCATTTAGTGGTAAAGACCCAACCAAAGTAGACAGAAGTGCTGCATACTTTGCTAGATGAATTGCTAAGTCAATTGTAGCATCTGGGTTAGCTGATAAATGTGAAATCCAATTAGGATTTGGAATCGGACTTCCTGAACCAATTTCTATTGACATTAATACATTCGGAACATCTAATTTATCAAACCAAGAAATATTAGAAATTGTACTTAACAATTTTGATCTAAGAATTGGTCACTTTATTAATGAACTAAAATTATTTGATATGAGATATTTCCCAACATCAGTATATGGTCACTTTGGGAAAACACCTAGCAACAATACTTTTAGTTGAGAAGAAGTCAAAGTTCTTAAAAGATAATAAAGAAAAAAGCATTGCGGTTCAACAATGCTTTTTTATATGTAATGTAAATATTTATTCCTTCTTATCTTTTTTAAAGAAGAAGAATAATGTTTCTCCAAGGAAACTAAGTAACTTATTGCGTTTGACATAATAGTTAGCTGTGCTTAAGTGTAGTTCACTTGGGTGTTTTCCACCAATTAAAACGTGTTCTACAATTCTTCTGTCTCCAATACTAAGACTGGCTAAAAGTTCTTCAATATTATCACAATATCTTTGATATTCATTTATATCATCTTGAGATATTTTTGTGCTATTTAATTCTTCTAAGAAATCTTTGTTTTGTAAGATATATTTATATCTTTTATAATCAGAAAATACATTTTTAATCTTTGCATTTAGTTCAGGATTTCCTGCCATTAGTATTACCCCCTTTCTGTTCTTTTTTTAAAGAACTAATATAATATTATTTCTAAAAATGATGTTGTAATTCTTAAAAAATTCTAATTATTTTCTAATATATGATTAAAGGTGGTAAATCTAAGATAAATTGTGTTGTTAGAATTTGCAGTCCCGGTCACTCAACCGAACAAAGATATTTTAATAAAAAAAATAAAATATATGAAAAAAACTCAAAAAGATATGTCAGCACCCACCATAATAGTTTTTTAGTTTTAATATAGTGTAATTTGTCCCATAATTTGATAAAAAAAATATATTGCAAGTTTTTAGGTGTATAATATTAAGGTTTCGACACTCGGGGTGTTGCAAACGCAACTTTATTTAGTTTTGAAGAATATTAAAATAATTGATTAAGAAATTTTGTGAATTTAAAAAATAGTTTTCATCAAATCAAAAGAATATATTTCTCTCATCTTTTTCATCTTTTTAGTCTTAATACAATACTTTATATTCTCTATAGTTTTAAGTTTATATTATCGAAATTTCTGAAGGATCATTCTTCAAAAGTAATAAATGAAAACCAATCCAGCAAGTGGATTGGTTTTTGTTTTTACTTCATCTTATTGAACTTAGCTTGTTCAATTCTTTGTTTTTTCATTTTATCTGAGATTGCTTGTTTACGATACTTCTTGTTGATTTTTTCAATCTCTTCTTTTTGTTGTTTTTTGTATCCTGGTTTCTTTTTTAATTTTTTACTATAAACCTTTTGGATTTCATTTTTTTGTTCTTGGGAGATTTCAAGCTTCTTATTGATTTTCATTGTATCACTAACTAAATCATTGTTTTTGATTTTAAGTCATTTGAATACAACACCTTTATCAATTAGTTTTTCAATTGTTTTTGTATCCTTGTTATCATTTAAGATATATGAATAACCAGTATATTTGTTTCTTCCGGTTCTTCCACTTCTGTGGAAATATCATTCTAATTCATTAGGAAGGTTTCAACTAATGATGTGACTTGCTCCATCAATATCCATTCCTCTGCTTAATAAATCACTACATACCACATATTGGTAAGTGTTGTTCTTAATAGCTTTGTAAGAATTCTTTCTTTCTCTTGTTTGTAGATCACCATGGATTTTGATTACATTTCTTTTTTGCTTTTTTAAGAATTCATAGATGTTGTTAACTTCTTCTTTTTTGTTAGCAAAGATTAAACAAAAGAAGGGATTGATTTTATTTAATAGGATTGATAATGAGTGATACTTATCAACATTATTAATAATGATATGTTCAATGTTTTGGTGGGTTGTGTTTTTTTGTACTAAGTTAACGATTTCAGTGTTAGTAAAATACTTAGAAAGTTTTTTGGCTAACATATCATGGAAGGTGGCTGAGAAAGCAATTTTTTGGATATCTTCATTTGCTTTTGTTACAAAGCTAATGATGTTATCAATTTGTTCAAAAAAACCTAAATCCAATAACATATCAGCTTCATCTAAAATAATAGAATTGATGTAGCTGAAATTCATGTTCATGTAGTTTTGTTTTAAGATTTCTAAAAAACGATCTGGAGTAGTAACAATAATTTGTGGATTAATGTTTAGTGCTTCAATTTGTTTATTGATTGATTCTCCACCAATAATTAATTTAGTGTTTAATTTTGGTTCTTGTTTTTTGAAATCTAATAAAACGTTATTTATTTGTCTAGCTAGTTCTCTAGTAGGTAAAATAATAATTGTTTGTAGTTTAGGTTCAAGTTTTATTTCATTTAAAATAGGTAGTAAAAAAGCAAGAGTTTTACCAGTCCCTGTGTATGATATTCCAATAAAGTTCTTTTTTGTTGGGATAATCTTTAAAGCTTCTTTTTGGATTGGTGTAAACTCTTTTATTGATAAACTATTTAGTGTTTTAGTTATTCATGTATTTAGTTTTTGTGTCATAATATTTTTCAGTATGCTGTGTGGGACTTGCACCTACAATTTTCAATAAATTTGAATGTTTTACTTAAACTAACCGCATATAAATGGTCCTCAGAATGGGATTTGAACCCATAAGTTGTTACCAACGGTAGATTTTGAGTCTACTGCGTCTGCCATTCCGCCACCTGAGGGTGTGAAAGTTGCTAAAAATCTATTTTTTATACATATTAATTTATATTAAAAAAAACTAATTTTTTTATAAAAAAATGTGATATACTTATTAAGTTATACTAATAATTTTTTACAATAGGTGATATTTAATGAAAAGAACTTTCCAACCAAATAGAAGAAAAAGAGCCAAAACTCATGGGTTCTTAAACAGAATGAGTACAGCTAATGGTAGAGCTGTTTTAGCTAGAAGAAGAGCTAAAGGAAGACACGTTTTAACAGTTTCAGATGAAGCTTAATGAATTTGAAAGTATTAAACGCAGTCAAGAAATAACAAATTTATTAGTTAATGGCAACAAAGTCCATTCTAAAGATGTTTGATTTTCATATAAACAAGCTGATGATTTAGAAATTGCTAATGTAGTTATTATTGTTCCAAAGAAGAAATTCAAACTTGCAGTAATAAGAAATAAAATCAGAAGACAAATAAGAGCAATTTTAATTGAAACTAAGATATTAAAAGACAAGAAGATATCATTAGTGCTTGTTGCAAAGAATACTTATAATTTTAATATGTACAAAGAAAACAAAAAACAAATAGTTAAATTGTTTAACAAACTAGGAGGAAAATAGGATGTTTTGATCTAAAAAAGAGGAACAAAATAGTTTAGTTTTGCCTAGTTTTTTCTCTGTTGATGCAAAATCGTCTAAAAAAAGAACGACTAAAAAAGTATTCAAAATTATTTTAAAAGTTATAAAGATAATCGTTTACTTATTCTTTTTTGGAATGGGTCTATATGGGTGTTTCCAATCTTGGACCGATTATTGAACGGTATCAAGTACAGTTCCTGGGCAAGGTTTAGAGTTAGGATTTGGAATTGATAATTCCATGGGAGCCGTCGACCCAGCATATGTACTGATGTACTCCGGGTCCGGGGCCTGGTATCCATTTAGCGGATTCACCTTTGCATATGGTCCGTTCTACGCACTATTTGTTTGACCATTCGCACAACTACTATTATTATTCATGTATGCAACTAGATCATGACCAGTTGGTTTAAATGCAATATTAGGAATATTTATTATCTTATTAATTATTCGGATTATTACAATGTTGATTTCATCGCGTTCAATGCTGCAATCAGAAAGAATGCAAGAAATCCAAGGCAAGGTAGCTGAAATTAATGCAAAATATAAAGATGCTAAAGATATGGCATCAAAACAAAAGAAACAATTAGAAATTCAAGATTTGTATCGTAAGCATAATGTTAAACCATTTGCAATGCTTGAACAGATATTTGTAACGCTTCCAATTTTCTTAATTATTTATAGAGTTATTTCTATTTTAAGACCATTAAAATTTGTTACAGTATTTGATGCGTGAGACTTAACTGAATCACCTATTTCTCAAATCTTCAATAACTTTACAACATCAGGATGAAAATATATATTCTTTATCATCTTGGTAATACCATCACAATTCTTATCACAAATTGTTCCAAAAATCTTGGCTAAGAAAAGATCAAAAGGTGCCCCTATCGTTATTCAACAAGGTGGTAACAAGAAATCAAAACGTGGTAAATTGATGCAAAATATTATGTCAATATTTATGGCCATCATCGCCGTTATTTCAGCCAGTGGTATTGGTCTATATTGGTTCTTCAACTCACTATTCTCGATTGCCCAATCAGCAATCATTCACAAGATCATCATGGCTCGTAGAGCTAAGGGTGTAACTGTTGAATCTAAGTTAGCTAAATTAGGTATTGAATAAAGATGAAGAAAACATTTGTTGATGAATTCATCAAACAAGAAAATTTTGTCGCATCTAAAAAGTTGGGGCAAAATTTTTTAATTAATGAAGGTATCCAAAATAGAATAGTTGAAAGTGCTAATTTAGAACCGAATGATTTTGTGATTGAAATTGGTCCAGGCCTTGGTGCAATTTCAAACATTATCTTAAAAACAAATAATATGTTAGCAATTGAGTTAGACAAACGTCTACACCAATATTTAAAAGATAAATATCAAGATAATGATAGATTTAATATCATTAATAATGATTTCCTAAAAGTTGATTTAAAATCAGTTTTAAAAGAATTCAAAACTAAATACAATTACAACAGGGTTGTAGTTATTGCCAACCTACCATATAGTATTTCAAGTTTGATTGTAGCAAAGCTTTGCTTAGACAATGTAGTTGATGAATGTATTATAATGGTGCAAAAGGAAATGGCTCAAAGAATTTGTGCAAAAGCTAATACAAGTCACTACAATAGTTTCAGTGCTTGGTTGCATCAATTTGTTGATGTAAAGTTTTTGTTTGATGTAGGACCAAAGAATTTTAACCCTGCACCAAAGGTTATGTCCACAGTGATTAGATTAGAATTCAAACCACAACAACATGAGTTTGATCACAAAGAATATCGAGAATTCTTAAACCGTTGTTTTATGGCAAAACGGAAAACATTATACAATAATTTAATTTCTTATTATCCAAAGGATAAAATTTTTACAATTTTTAATGATTTTGATATAACAAAAAAGGTTAGAGCTCAAGAGATTGAGCCTAATGAGTTATTTAATTTATTCACACAATTTAAAAAGAAAGTATAGGTTTATTATGATTAAGGCGTATGCTAAGATTAATTTAGGTTTGAATATTTACAAAGAAAATATTCCTGGAACTAATAAACACAAAGTAGAAACTATTATGTTTTTACTAGATTCAATTTATGACGAAATTGAAATTGAAGTTGCAGATAAAGATAATATAGTATATTATAAGGATGATGAAGTAATTCATTGTGCTAATTGTTTAATTCTTAGAGTATTGGAATATTTAAGAAGTACTTTTCATATCAAAAATCATTATGACATTAAAATTAAAAAGAACATTCCTTTTGGAGCTGGCTTAGGTGGTGGATCATCAGATGCTGGTGTGGTAATAAATGAAATTTTAAGAATCGAAGGGATTGATAAAAGTTTATTAGATTTCCATAGTGTTGCTGTGAAATTAGGAAGTGATATTCCTTTCTTTATTACAGGATATAACATGGCTTATATTGAATGTTTAGGAGACAAAGTTAAGAAATTAAACTTTAAACCTACATTCAATCTTAATGTTCATTTATTAGATGTTAATGTTAATACTCATGAAGTTTACACAAATTATATTAACTCAGATAAATATGATGATAGTGTTAAAAATGATTACAAAAAAATCATTGATAGTTTAGAAAACAATGCTTTTTGTTTAGATGTAATTAATAACTTACAAGAATCTTGTTTTGAATTATTTCCAGAAATCAAAGACAAGTATAATGAATTAACAAAGAAACATTTATTTTGTGTTTTAAGTGGCTCAGGATCAACACTAATCACAATTGATTCTTCAATTAGTTATTGTCCAAAAATTAGAACAAGATATGCTCCTAGTCCAACTGGATATTTCCATATCGGTGGAGCAAGAACTGCAATCTTTAACTATTTATTTGCAAAACATAATAAAGGTGACTTCATCTTAAGAATTGAAGATACAGACATTGAAAGAAATGTAGAAGGTGGAGCAGATTCACAAATTGAAAACCTAGAATGATTAGATGTTAAAATTGATGAATCATTTAAAAACCCTAATCCAAAATTTGGTCCATATGTTCAATCAGAAAAACTTAAAAAATATGAAACATTAGCAGAACAACTTGTTGGTCAAAACAAAGCTTATTATTGTTTCTGTAAAAAAGAAGAATTAGAAAAACAAAGAGAAGAACAATTAGCTAATCACCAAACACCTAAGTACCAAAAAACATGTTTAAAATTAACTCCACATGAAATCAATCAAAAACTTAAAAACAAAGAAGAATACGTTATTAGATTAAAGATTGATGATGATGAAGTATTTAGTTGACATGATTTAATTAGAGGTGATATTTCAGTTCCTGCATCAGCTTTAACTGATCCAGTAATATTAAAAGCTAATAAGATTGCAATGTATAACTTTGCTGTTGTGGTTGATGATTATGATATGGAAATCACTCATGTACTAAGAGGTGAAGAACATATTTCAAATACACCATACCAATTAGCAATTGCAAAAGCATTAAACAAAAATATGACTATTAACTATGGTCACTTATCAATCATTGTTGATGAAACAGGTAAGAAACTTTCTAAGCGTAATAAAGACTTAAAACAATTTATTCAAGACTATAGAGATATGGGATGTATTCCAGAAGCTTTATTTAACTTCTTAGGTTTATTAGGATTTAGTCCTAAATCAAATAAAGAAAAATTATCTATGCAAGAATTCATTGATGAATTTGATATTAACAAAGTTTCAAAAGCTCCTGCTTTCTTTGATGATAAAAAATTATCTTGATTAGCTAATGAATATTTCAAAGCACAAGATGAACAAGAATACTTAGCTTTTGTTAAGAAATTTGTTGAACCAGAATTAATCAATTTATTTGATAAACAAATTTTAGATCAAGTCTTATTATTGTTTAAAAACCAAATTAGTTATGCAAAAGATTTAAATGCATTAATTAAAGAATATTTTGTAGATGAACACCAAATTAGTGATGAAGAAAAAGAAATCTTAACAACTCATACAGATGTTACAAAAATCTTTAGTGATTTAATTAAAGAAACTAAAGAATGAAGTATTGAAAATATTTCATCATTAGTAAATAAAACAAAAGAGTTAAGTAATAAAAAAGGTAAAGATTTATTCATGCCGATTAGAATCTTGACTACAAAGATGCCACATGGTCCAGAACTAGCTAAAATTATTTACTTAGTTGGTAAAGACAAAGTCTTACATAATATAGAAACAAGTTTAAAATAAAAGAGGAATTATGAAATTTAATAGAAACCTAATTGACATCTGTTATGATGTTATTAAAAAAGATCCTAAACTACGTACATCAGAATTTGAATTTGGCTCTATCGTCAAAAGTTTAAAATTATCTGAAGAAGATTTAGCTGAAATCAGAAACCAAATTGGAGCATTATATATTGAACTACTTCAAGATGCTAGATTTATTTATGTCAATGGGAATAAATGAGCATTAAAAGAAAATTATACATTCTCTGAATACAACCAAAAGATTAATGAATTGTATGATTTTGATACAACTGTTCAAGAAGATGATGCAGAAGAACAACCTAAATCAAAACCATCAGTAGATACAATTAAAAATGAAGAAATTGTTATTGATGATGAAATTGAACATGAAGAAGAACAAGAAACTGATTCACCTGATTTCTTCAAAGAAGATGAATCAGATGATGATTATAACCAATTCAATGAAACTCTAGATGTTGAAATATCTGATAACACAGATATGGACATCGAAGACGAAGATAACTAATTAAATAACTAAGGAGAATATAATATGGGTTTAGCAACTGGAATTGTTGGTTTACCGAATGTTGGGAAATCAACTCTATTCAATACTTTAACTAATTCAAATGTATTAGCTGCCAACTATCGTTTTGCAACAGTAGAACCTAATGTTGGAATTATCAATTTACCAGATATCAGGTTAAACAAATTACAAGAGATTTTTGAAAGTAATAAAATTGTTAATGCTACTTGTAAATTTGTTGATATTGCTGGATTAATTGAAGGTGCTTCTAAAGGTGAAGGATTAGGAAACCAATTCTTGCAAAACATTCGTGATACTGATGCTATCTGTCATGTAGTTCGTTGTTTTGATAACAAGGATATTACTCATGAATATGAAACTGTAGATCCAATCAGAGATGTTGGAATCATTAATCTAGAATTAATTATTTCTGATTTAGATATTGTTACTAAACGGATTGGAAGAATTGAAAAGAAAGCTCAATCTGGAGATAAAGAAGCTGCTAGTGAATTAGCTATTTTAAAGAAAGCTCAAGCTGTTTTAGAAAAAGATCAATTAGTTAAATCAGGAGAATTCTTTGACACTGAATTAAAGTATTTAAATGAATTAAATCTAATTACTGCTAAACCTGTATTATATGTTGCTAATATTGATGAAGATGATATTTCCAACCCGGATAATAATCTTCATTACAAAAACCTAAAAGCATTTGTAGAAAAAACAAATGATTTAATTATTCCTATTAGTATCAAGTTAGAAAATGAAATTAACCAACTTGATGATGAAACTAAAAAAGAATTCTTAGATTCTTTAAACATTCAATATACTGGTATTGAACAACTAATTAGAGAATCTTTCAAACTTTTAAATTTATCTACATACTTTACATGTGGTAAACAAGAAATCCATGCATGAGTATTTAGAAATGGGCAAACAGCTCCTGAATGTGCTGGAATCATTCATACTGATTTTATGAAAGGGTTCATTAAAGCAGAAGTTATTTCATACAATGATATGATTGAATGTGGTAATGAACTTAATGCTAAAGAAAAAGGTAAAATGCGTCTTGAAGGTAAAAACTATATCATGCAAGATGGGGATATTTGTAATTTTAAATTTAATGTAACAAAGTAAAGGAAGTCTTATGGGAAATAGATCTGTAATTTTTAATGGTCAAATTGATATTATATGTGGTCCAATGTTCGCTGGCAAAACAGAAGAACTATTAAAAAGATTAAATCGTTTAAGATATGCTAAGATTGATTTCTTAACATTTAAACCGAAACTTGATACAAGAACTGATCAAAGTTTATTATCAAGAGATGGTAGAACAATTGCTACAACTGAATTAGAAAAATCAACGGATATTTTTGAACACTTAAAACAAAATCCAAAGATTAGTGTAATCGCCATTGATGAAGTGCAATTCTTTGATGATGATATTGTTGAAGTTGTTAGAATATTAGCAAAAAAGAACTACTATATAATTCTTTCAGGATTAGATAAAGACTTTAGAGGAGAACCATTTGGTTGTATTGCTAAATTATTATCTATTGCTGATAAAGTAATTAAATTGACTGCTATCTGTGTAAAATGTGGTAGACCAGCAGCTTATTCTCAAAGATTAATTAATAATAAACCAGCTAGTTATAAAGACCCTATTATTTTAATAGGTGATACAGAATCTTATGAAGCTAGATGTTATGATCATTTTCAATATGAAAAAGAACATAAGAGTCAAATTGAAATCTTAGCTGATGAATTATTAAATGACGAGTTATTAGAAGGAAAATAATATGAAAACAAAAAATAACCCCGATATACAAAATGAGGGGTTAGCAAAAGCACCATTATCTAAAAAAATTGGTTTCTTCTCTGCAATGATGATTGTTGTGAGTTCATCAATTGGAGCAGGGATTTTCTTTAAAGCAGGTGAGGTTTTAAATAATTCTCATGGTTCTGTGATATTTGCAATCTTTTGTTGATTGCTAGCAGCATTTGCAATTATTTGTATGGCATTAGCTATTGTTGAAATATCATCAGGAACTCATGATAGTTTATCCATGATAGGATGATGTAAAAAATTCAATAGTAGATTTATTTACAAGTCCTGTAAAAACTTCATGCTATATATCTATTTACCTTTCACCTTCTTTGTGATGCCTTATTATGTAATCATGACCTTCCAGGATGCAATCATCTCGGTTGGGGGTTCTGGTTCATTTGGATTGGGCCATCAGGATTGAATTGTGGTAATGTTAATTGCTTTAGTTATTACCATTTATTTCATGTTTATTTCAGGACTATTTACTAAGGTTGGAAATATCAATAGTTGAATTATAGTTTCTGTTAAATTTATTCCGTTAGTATTAGCTGCAATCATTGGTTTTGTTGTAGTTGGTAAATCAGGCTTCCAAGGAGCTGGAAACGGAATTGATTTTGTTCCACAAGTTAAACCAATTAAATCAATGACCCAAGTAACTCCATTCTTTGGATTATTTATTGCAATTGGTGCTATCTTCTTTGCTTATGACGGTTTTTATGTATGTTCAGGATTACAAACTGAAATGAAGCAACCAAAGAAAACTCCAATTGCAATCTTAATGGGGTTAATCCTTGTAACGGTGATTTATTTAATTATTGGTATCTCAATGTCAATTGGATCTAAGAATGGAGCTGTAACAGGTTTCCAAGAATGATTAGCTAAATATACTTCTATTAATGGAGTTAATTGATTGTATGCAGTTATTCAAGTATTAATCGGTGTTGGTATTCTAGGAATCATTAATGGGTTTGCAATGTGAAACCCGAGATTCACAGAAGACTTAATCAAAGAAAGAGAAGTTCCATTTGCTGATAAATTCATTCACAAATTGAATAAAGATAAACCAATGGTTGGAGTTGTTTATTCACTATGTATTACAGTCCCAATAGTTGTTATATTTACTATTATTGGAGCTCTTGGATTTCAAAGTAATGATTATAGTTATCCAAGCCAAGGCTTAAATAATTTATATTCGTTTGTGGATTTGATGTCCACATGGACAGCAGTTATTATTTTCTCTTATATAGTGTTTGCTATATATGGTGGTCTAAGAAATAGAAAAACTAAAAAAGTAGAAGTTCAAAGAACAAAGTATTTTGTTCCTACTGCAATATGTGCAATTATATTTGTTAGTATCCCATTGTTCTTTGTATTTGTTCAACCAATAGTAGACTTATGTTTACTAACCAACTTCAAGTTCACTCATGAAGATTTGGTTACTAGAATAATGACTTTAGTTGTATTGATTATTATTATATTAATTTCAACTGTTACTGTTTGAATTGAGAATGCAGTTGAATTCTATAAAGAAAAGAAATACATTTCAGATGCTAAATCATTAGAATTAGAAATTCAAACATTGTTTAATGATTATAAAAATAATAATGATCATTCAATATTAAACATTATTGAGAAGAAACAAAATCAACTTGATAGATGTTTAAATGCATGGAAAAAACAAATCGATAAACATAAATTAAATTAGTTTATATTGATTATTAAATCAGCCCTTTTGGGTTGATTTTTTGTTGTGTTAGTTGTTTTTGAGAATAATCTTTTGTGAAAAATTCACATAAAATTAATAATCTTTTGTGAAATTTTCACATTTTATTAATAATCTTTTGTGAAAATTAATGTTTTTATTTGTATAAATATAGTATGTATTTAAAAAGAAACATAGATATTAAAATTACAAATTGAATTAAAAAGAATACTAAAAAACCATTAACAATATTTGGGACTAGACAAAGTGGTAAAACAACTTCTGTTCTAGAAATAACAAAACAAAATTACAAAAACGTTTATTACATAAATTTACTTTATTACAAAAACGATGCTGCATTTGATTATTTCAAATCAAACCCAACTTTTGAAAACCTAATTAGATTCTTAGAAACTATTTATAATAAACAAATTGAGCTAACAAAAGAATCAGTTATTATTGTTGATGAGTTACAAGAGTGTATTCATTTTTATACTGAATTAAAAAGAATAAATGAAACAATAGACTTCCATAACATCATTTGTTTAGGTAGTTATTTAGGTACTAAAATATTTACTGACAATGTATTTGTTCCAGTTGGTCAAGTAGAATCATTGGATATGTATACAATGGGTTTTGATGAGTTTCTTATGAATTGTTATCCAACATGTTATGAAAGAATTTTAAAAGCTTATAAAGATAAAAAAATCTCAGATTTAGATCATGAAATATTTAAAAAAGCTTTTGAAGATTATTTGATTATTGGCGGTTTCCCAGAAGTTGTTTGTAAGTTTATTGAAAATAATAACCAAATTACATTTGATGTTTTAGAAATAAATAAGAACATTAATAATGAATACTTTAGAGATTTATCTAAGTACATTGATGATTCTGAAAAAGTTAAAGTTGAATTAGTTTATAATAATGCTTTATTATTTGCAGGTAAAGAAAACAATACCTTTACTTTATCAACAATCAAAACAAATGCAAGATATCGTGATTATGAATATGCAATTCAATTATTGATCAAATCTAACATTTGTTACAAAATAGATAATTGTAAAAATTTAGAATTTCCAATTGTTAAAAGAGATTCATCTGAGAAATTCAAAATTTATTTATGTGACATTGGTTTAATTAGTGGATTCTACAATTTAAACCAATTGAATATCAGTCAAGAAAATTTCAATAATATCAAAGGTAATATGATTGAGAATTATATTATTAGTGAACTTAAAAGATATGGTTATAATCCATATTACTATACCTTCAAAGAAAAAACAAATGTGTATGAATTAGATTGTGTTTATACAAAAGATTTAGTTGTTAATGTATTAGAAATCAAATCAGGTAAAAACAAAAAATCTAGTAGTTATAACAAGATAAAAGAATCTAGTAATATCAACAAATCTATCACTTCATTAAACAATAGTTTTGAAAACAACAATACACCTTTATATATGTTTTTCTTAACAATAAAAGATAATTAAAAAACATCCGCAATGGATGTTTTAGACATATCCCCTATCACTGGACTAAATATTTAAAACCTTTTTCTTGTATTC
>JAHHTF010000008.1 GCA_020024775.1 Ureaplasma sp.
ATTATATAATATTTTTTAGTATTTCGTGTGTTCATTTTGAACGAAATTTAACATACAAAGCCACTATAAAAAAATTATTTTTTACACCGACGAATTATTTTTTGTTTTCTTGAGCTTCAAAACATTCTTGTATTAATTGGAAATTATTTTTATTGTAATTTGATAGTCTTGAAATACGATCAATTAATTTTTCAGTGACACTAGTTGGCGTCTTTTTGTATTCATACATTTTCTCTAATTCATAGATATCATACTTACTAATGAAGATAGTAGTTTTTCTGTTTAAGTATCTATGATTAAAAATATCTAAGATATAAGTTAATAATACATGAGAGTTAGTTGATTCACTTCCAATATCATCAATAAATAAAATATCTGTTTCATTTTTTAATAGATTCATAATCTCATCTAATTTCTCATAATTGGATTCTTGTCAGTATTTTGTAATCTTTGTAAAGAGATTAGGCATCATTGCATAAGAAATAGTTTGGTTACTGATTTCAGGAACATTTGAATTCATTATTAATCTAATTAGGTTTTGGATTAAAAATGTTTTACCAGTTGCAAAATCTCCATACAAATAGAAACCTTCATTGTTTTGCTTAATCATGATACTCATAAGCTTCTTGCAGGTTTCTTGCCCAAAATAATTTAGTTTTAATGCACAATCAGAAGGTTGATAAATAATCTTATTGCAAAAATCATTTTCTAAATCATGGTATTTGATTTTAGAAGATGATTGTGTTCTTTTTTGTTTGTCACATAAATAACAAATTTCTTTTAATGAACCATCAGCATCGCGAATAAATTTTGTGTGGTGCAAATTACAAACTGTGCTTCTTGATTGCTTGCACAGTTTATTTTTTTCTTCTTGTTTTTGGATCACATGTCCGTATAATTGTAATTCAATATCAGAGTATGTGATTTTCTCTGTTTGCTTTTTATTCTCTTTGTTCATTATTATTTATCTCCAAACATTCCATTTACTCATGCTTGTGCTTCTGGGTTAATTTCCTTGTCTTCAAAGAAGACTTCTTTTTGATCTTTTACTGTTTTAGTAGGTTTGCTATAAATTCTTTTAGGTGTGACTTTAGTTTTTAAACTAGGATTAACGATTGCTTTAAATCATTCAATAGCACCTTTTGTTTCCATGATTCTGTTAATCAATAAACTTTGGCATAATTTCATTATGTAATTAGGTACTAATCTTCCTGAGTTTTTAAATAATGAATAATCTACTACTACATTCATTACTGAATCTTTTAGACCTTTTTTTCTTAAATCATCAATTAGGTTTAGTGTTGCAAAATCTAAATCTGATTTAATGATTGCCATAATGTAGTTTTCAGTTTTATGGTTTTCATAGTCTGAAATAATTTGTTCAAATTCATTATCGTTTTCTGTTTTAGAAAAGATTTCATATTTTCTATTGATTTCACAATTGATAATATTTTGTTTTTCTTTAGCTTCGTTTAAACGATCATTTAATTTATCTTCTAATGCTTTAATAGAGATTTGGTTTTTAGAAGTAATTGATGATTTAACATCATTTAGAATATATTTATATTCTATGTACTTGTTAATTGAATAATCTTCAATCAATTCTTTAACTTCTTGAGTTAATAAAATCTTTTCTCCAGTAGCTGCAATTAGATCTTGAGTTAAAAGTGTGAAGTTGAATGAATAGTGAGTTTTTAATTCATCGTCATTCATTAAGAATGTAATATCTTTTGATATATTGTTATATTCAGCAGATTGTCCTTCAGATTGAATACAAAGCTTAATTTTTGCAAATTCAATGTTCCCAATACGATTAGTTAGTAAATTCATTAATTCATCATTTTGAGTGAATTGTTTGAAACTCATAGTGGAAGATAATTTATAAACTCTTTTTCCATTATGAGAATGTTCAAACGTTGTAAGTAATCCGATTGCTTCTAATTTTTTTCTAGTATTTTCAAATTGATCCCAAGTGCATTCTAATTTTCTTAGGATCTCAGAATGTGGTTTTTCTGTTTTAAAATCACTTTCTGATAAGAAACGGTATTCTGAAGCAAACACATTATATAGTTGAACTGCTGTATTTCCTATTAAAGGAAGATAAAGTAAATTCAAGATATTATTGTTTAATTCAAAATAAGATTCTTGTTTAATAGTATATATCTTATCCATTTTACTTTTCCTCCTTCTTTTGACAACATATAAGATTTTAAGAAAGTAAAAAACTTTTGTTATCAATATTTGTGATAATTTTCGTCATTGATACTGTAACTCATCTTTAATAAACATGTTTTAGTGTTTTAATGACATAAAAAACCTCTAAATACCCACAAAAGCCCCCAAAATAAGCCAAAAAGTGGAGTTTTCAACACTAATTGTGGAAAACTTATCAACATTTAAAAAGAATTTTATTAATTTTTTATTAAATTTTTCTCGAAAATTTTTCTATTTTTTTCGTAATTTTTGCTATATAAAAAATCTAAAAAATATTTCTACATTTATCTTGTTTTTTTGAAATATTGTGCTAAAATGAATTGCTTTTTGGTATAATACATAGTATTCAACTTAATAAAGTAAAAATATATAAAAAGGAGAAAAATCATGGCAATCAAAAGAAGTGTTAGATTACAATGTACTGAATGTAAAAACATTAACTACTTAACATTCAAAAATAACAAAAATACACCAGATAGATTAGAGCTTAACAAATATTGCAATACTTGTAGAAAAGCAAATAGTCACGTAGAAATTAAATCTAAAAAATAATGAGACAAATTATTGTAGGCGTATTAGATCAAGCTAAATTTGATGGAATGTTATTATCATCTGATGATAATAGATTTTGATATACAAATTTTGCTTCATCATACGGTTTTTTAATCATTAATAAAAAATTACAGGCTATTTTACTTCTAGATGGTAGATATTATGAAAAAGCTAAAAGTGCAATCCATATTGATGGATTAAAAGTTGAATTAATTGATGGAAAACTTCCATTGGTTGAACAAATTAATAAAGCACTAAGAGATTTAGAAATTAATTCATTGCTAATTGAAAATGAATATACAACTTTACAATCATTAGCAATGGTTAAGAAACTTAGCGTAACAAAACTAAATAGTTTTAATTCTGTTGCTTTAAGAGAAGTTAAAACTGATTATGAATTACAATGTCTTCAAAGAGCGGCTGATATTGCAGCTGAAACAATTGAATGAGCTAAATTAAATATTAAACCAGGGATGACTGAGAGTTTTGTAGGAAATATGATTACAAAACATATGTTAGACCTTGGAGCTTCAAAAAACTCATTTGATCCAATTGTTGCAAGTGGATTAAATGGTGCATCACCGCATCATGGTGTAAGTGATAAAGTAATTGAAAAGTTAGACATGATTACTTTAGATATTGGATGTGTATATAAAGGATATTGTTCTGATATTACAAGAACATTTATTTTAGGAACTGAAAAAGAGTTCAAAAAATCAAAAAAGAACCAAGAATTGATTGAAATTTATAACACAGTATTAGAATCTCAATTAACAGGGATTGCATGTGCTAAACCAGATGTAATTACTGGAGAAGAATTAGATTTAGTTTGTAGAAATATTATTTCATCAACTAAATACAAAGATTACTTTATTCACTCAACTGGACATGGGGTTGGAATTCAAGTTCATGAATTACCTAATGTGTCTCGTACAAACAAAAGTGTGTTTGTTAAAAATAATGTAATCACAATCGAACCAGGAATTTATATTCCAGGTATTGGTGGAGTTAGAATTGAAGATACAATTGTAATTACAGATTCTGAACCAATTGTATTAACAAGAAAAGCTTCAAAAAACTTATTTATTTAGGAAACTAAAATGGAATTAAAAGAAATATTTAAAAGACTACAACAATTACAAAACAATTCATATGCAAAATATTCTAATTATAGGGTAGCCGCAATTGTGAAAACAGATAAAGGATATTTTGATGGGGTAAATGTTGAAAATGGTGCCTTCCCTTTATCAGTATGTGCTGAAAGAACTGCAATTGCAAATGCAATATCAAATGGGGCAAAATCATTTGAAGAATTATATTTATTAACTGATTCAAAAGATGGATTTGGAATGCCATGTGGTGGTTGTAGACAAGTTATTTCTGAATTCTATACACCTGATCAAAAAATTATTGTTTTTGATTATACAGGTGCCCACAAAGTTTTCTTACTAAAAGAATTACTTCCTTGTTCTTGAAACAGTAGTACTCTAGATAGGAAATAAAATGGAAAAATTAATAAATGAATGAAATGAATCTGATAAAGTTAGAACTAAATTTAAAGATCAACTAAAAAAGATGACACAAGAAGAAATTGCTCTTGCTTTTAATAGTAATGAACTTAAATTTGGAACTGCTGGATACAGAGCGATAGTTGGTCCTGGAAATCATTATCTAAATGAATTCACTTATTCTCAATTATCAATTGCTTATGCAAGATATTTAAGAACTTTAGGTCATATGTCTGGAGCAGTAGTAATTGGAACAGATAACAGAATTGACCATGATATCTATGCACAACATATTATTAGTGTGATGACTCAAAATGGATTTACAGTTTATGTTAATGAAAATGATGATCCATTACCAACTCCAATGTTATCTTACTTAATTAAGAAAACAGGTAGTATTGGTGGAATTAACATCACTGCTAGTCATAACCCAAAAGAATATAATGGGGTTAAGTTTTACAATGAATTAGGTGGTCAATTATTACCTGTTCAAGATAAAACAGTAATCTCTTTAATGCCTAAACAAATAGAAGTAATCAATATGGAATTTCCTATTGATGAAACCAAAGTTAAACAAATCAATTCAAGTTTAATTACTGAATATTTTAATGATGTAATTAATGCACTTGGCTTAACACCAGCTGATGGATATGATAAGAAAATCTTATTTAGTTCAATGCATGGAACATCAACAAACTATATGTCTAAATTCTTAAAAGGTTTAGGATATGATTGTATTGATTTTGAAAAACATAATTTCCATAATCATGAATTCGTAAATGCTAGTTGTATTAACCCTGAATTAATGGAAGCATTCACTCCAGCATTAATTCCATATGCTGATGAAAATGGAATTGATTTAATCTTTGCAACAGACCCAGATGCAGACCGTTTAGGTGTATGCTTTAAAAGAAATGGTAAATGAATTTTATTAAATGGTAACCAAGCAGGGATTATTGAATCATATTACATTCTAAAACATAAAGATTTACAAGATAAAACTCCAGTGATTATTTCAACATATGTATCTAATAATTTAATTGATAGAATGGTAAAACCATTAAATGGTAGAGTTGTTAGAACAGCAACTGGATTTAAATGATTAGCTAATGCAATTTCTAAATTACCAACTACAGAAGTATTCATTAATGCTTTTGAAGAAGCTATTGGAGCTTTACCATCTGAAATCAATGCAGATAAAGATTCATTCCAAGTAGCTGGATTATTATTAGAAATCTTAAAATCATATAAAGAACAAAAATATGATTTCATTGATATCTTAGAAAAAGAAATTTATCCTCAATATGGATTCTGATTCGGAAGAACAACTTCTAAGATTATCAGTGGAACTGATTGAAGAGCAAAAGCTGCTAAGTACTTAGAACAATTGGGTGCTTATCACCATGACTTGTTATTAACTAGAAAAATTGTTTCTATTTCATATAATGAAGCAGGATCATGTTTAGAATTCCAATTAGAAAAAGACTCTTGAATTAAATTTAGAATTTCTGGAACTGAACCTAAATTCAAAATCTATTTCAACTTATTCTATGATGATGTAAATGATGGTTCATCAGCTTCTGAAATCATGACTCACCTTGAAGAAGAAGCTAATGACATCCAAGGTTTCATTGAACAATTTTTAGGAATCAATTAAGTAAAATACAAAAATATTGGGACGAAAATTTCATCTCAATATTTTTTTATAAATAACAAAAAATCTACATTAATACTAAATAATCTTATATATGGTTTATAATATATAAATGTTTATTAATTAATAATTGAACTATAATTAAGGAATTTTAATATGGCAACTAAACAATATGATGCATCAGATATAAAGGTTCTTGAAGGTCTTGAAGCAGTTAGAAAAAGACCTGGAATGTATATTGGATCAACTGATTCAAAAGGTCTTCACCACTTAATTTGAGAAATTTTAGATAACTCAATTGATGAAGTTATGGCAGGATATGCTAACAAAATTACTGTTACATTAAAGAAAGACAATATCATTAGTATTTCTGATAATGGTAGAGGAATTCCAGTTGACATTAATGCCAAGACTAAATTATCTGGGGTTGAAACTGTCTTTACAATCTTACACGCTGGTGGTAAGTTTGATGATTCAGCATATAAAACAGCTGGAGGTCTACATGGGGTAGGGTCTTCAGTTGTTAATGCGTTATCTGAATGATTGGAATGTACTGTTTGTAAAGATGGTAAAATTTATCAAGCCAGATTTTCAAATGGTGGGAAAATCGAATCTAAACTAACAGAAATTGGGACAACAAATAAAAAAGGAACTACTGTTACTTTTAAACCAGATGCTCAAATTTTTTCTACTACAACTTTCAGCCACCAAGTGATGGAAGAAAGAATTAGAGAATCTGCATTCTTACACCAAAACTTAGAAATTGTTTTCATTGATGAAATTGCAAAAACTTCTGATACATTCTGTTTCAAAGAAGGTATTTCAGAATATGTTGCATTCATTAACAAAAGTAAAAAAACATTTACACCAATAGTTTCTTACTCTGGTGATTTTTTGGATATCAATGTTGATGTTGCTTTTCAATATTCAGACTCAATGAATGAAATCTTTGTTTCATTTGCAAACAGTGTTAAAACCATTGAAGGTGGTTTACATGAACAAGGTTTCAAACAAGCACTAACTAGTTGTATTAACAACTATGCAAGAAAACAAAAACTATTAAAAGATAAAGAAAAAAACTTAGATGCAGAAGATATTAGAGAAGGAATTGTTTGTGTAATTAGTGTTAAAGTTCCAGAGCGTTTAATCACTTATGAAGGACAAACAAAGAACAAGCTAAACACTCCTGAAGCATTAGAAGCTACTAAGAAAATTTCTGAACAAAGTATTACTCATTGGTTAGATAAAAACAAAAAAGAAGCTAGCTTAATTATTGAACAAGCTAAACAAAACAGAGATGCAAGACTAGCTGCTAAAAAAGTTCGTGAAACGACAAAGAAAACAAAAAAGAACACAGCAGAAAAAATCTTAAGTTCTAAACTAACTCCTCCACAAAAGAAAGATCCAATCAATAATGAATTATTCTTAGTTGAAGGGGATTCAGCTGGTGGTTCTGCAAAACTTGGACGTGATAAAAGAACACAAGCTATTTTACCATTAAGAGGTAAAGTAATTAACGTTGAAAAAGCTAACATTGCTGAAGCTATCAAGAATGAAGAAATTGGAACTATCTTAACTTGTTTAGGAACTGGAATGGGTAAAAACTTTGACATCACAAAATTAAATTACCACAAGGTTATTATTATGACCGATGCTGATGTGGATGGTTCTCATATTCAAGCACTATTATTAACAATGTTTTATAGATTCTTAAGACCATTAGTTGAAAACGGACATATTTATTTAGCTATTCCACCACTATATAAGATTTCATCTAAATCAAAACCATCTGAATTTGATTATGCATGAAATGATGAACAATTAAACGAACTAAGAGAAAAATATAAATCTTATGACATTCAAAGATATAAAGGGTTAGGGGAGATGAATGCTGATCAACTTTGAGAAACAACAATGAACCCAGCAACTAGAACTTTATTGCAAGTAAATGTTGATGACTTAGTATTATCAGAACAACAAGTATCAGTATTAATGGGTGATGATGTATCATCTAGAAAAAAATGAATTGATGCTAATGTTGATTTTGATTATGATGAATAGGAGATTATCATGGATAACAACAATAAGAATAACATTTTAAGACAACCATTAAATGAAGTAATCTCTGATTGTTTTGGAAGATATGCAAAATACATTATCCAAGATAGAGCATTACCAGATATCCGTGATGGTTTAAAACCAGTTCAAAGAAGAATCCTATTTGCAATGAATGATTTAGGTTTAACCTTTGATAAACAATATAAAAAATCAGCCAGAACTGTTGGGGAAGTAATTGGTAAGTATCACCCACATGGTGACTCATCAATTTATGAAGCAATGGTTCGTATGTCTCAAGACTGAAAGAACAACTTAGCATTATTAGACATGCATGGTAACAATGGGTCTATTGATGGTGACTCTGCAGCTGCAATGAGATATACAGAAACTAAACTTTCTAAAGTTGCTAGTTTAATGCTAGAAAACATTAAGAAAGATACTGTTGATTTTTCATTCAACTTTGATGACACAGAAAAAGAACCAACTGTATTACCTTCATTATTACCTAACTTATTAATTAATGGTGGGATGGGGATTGCAGCAGGTTATGCTACAAATATTCCACCACACAACCCATCTGAAGTATTTGATGCAATTATTCACAGAATTCTAAATCCTGAATGTCCATTAAGAGAAATCATGTCAATTATGCCAGCCCCTGATTTCCCTACTGGTGGAATTATCCAAGGGTTAGAAGGAGTAATTGAATCATTTGAAACAGGAAGAGGAAAATTTATTGTTTCTTCTAAAATTGAATTCAATGAATCAAGTTCAAAAATTAATCAAATCATTATTTCAGAAATTCCATATGATACAAACAAATCAATTATCATTAAAGAATTATCTGATATGTTATATGATGAAACTGTTCCAGGTTTATTAGAAGTAAGAGATGAATCAGATAAAAATGGTGTAAGTATTGTTTTAGATATTAAAAAAGATAAAGATCTAAACCAAATTAAAAACTACATTTTAAAGAACTCTCACTTACAAGTTTCATATGCTACTAACTTTGTAGCAATTGTTGATAGAAAACCAACACTAGTTCCAGTTACTTTAGCATTAGATGCATATATTGAATTTGCAATTTCAATTATTGTTAAAACTTCAAAATATGATTTAGCTAAAGCAATGCAAAGAGCTGAAGTAGTAACAGGTTTAATCAAAGCAATTGATATTATTGATAAGATTATTGCTATCATTAGAAAATCAGTTTCTAAAGAAGATGCTAAGAATAATTTAATTGCTAAATTCAAATTCACAATGGTTCAAGCAGAAGCAATTGTAAGTCTTAGATTATACCGTTTAACTAAAACTGATATTGAAGATTTAAGATTTGAATTAAAAAATCTAAACCAAACGATTGCAGATCTAAATGCATTAATTAATTCAATTGATCTTCAAAAGAAATATCTAATTAGTTTATTATTAGATTATAAAAAAGAATATGGTTATCCAAGAAAAACCCAAATCCAAAAAGAAATCACAAAACTTGAAATTGATAAAACAGCAATGATTGAACAAAAAGAAGTTTATGTGTTGATTACAAAAGATGGATACATCAAACAAGTTACCAAAAAAGGATTTGAATCAAACAACTTTAATGAACTAACATTAAACCCAGACGATAATGTTGTTTACTTCCAATTAATTAATTCCATTGATAACTTATTATTGATTTCAAAATTAGGTAAATCTATTTGATTACCAGTTTATAAAATCAAAAGTCTAAAATGAAAAGAACTAGGTCAACACATCAATGATTTAGTTACTATGGAATCTGGTGATGAAATTCTTTCAGTATATCACTTTAATGAATCAGTTAAAGAAACTGATGAATTAGTATTAATGACTAAATATGGTATCTCTAAAAGAATTAATCTATTAGAATCGATTAATGATAAACAATTAAAAACAACTAGTTTAATCAAACTAAAACAAGATGATCAATTAGTTGGTACTGGAATATTATCACAAGATGATCCGATGTTCATTAGTACAATGACTGAAAAAGGTTTAGGATTAACTTTCTCAACCGCAGAAATTCCATTAGCATCAAGAACTGCTCAAGGGGTTAAAGGAATCAAATTAGGTTTAAATGATTATGTAGTTAATTTTGCATTATCTAAAACTTTAATGCTAAACTCATTAGTAGTATTTGAAAATGGATTAAGAAAAATTAAATTAGAAGATATTGAAATTAAACGTAGATATCAATCTCCATTAATTTGCTTTAAAGAAAAAGCGAAGGTTATTGATTTTTATATCATTAATGATAATGATGCAATAAATGTTAGACAAGATTCAAAATTCAGTTTATTGAAATTAGATGAACTTTCTCAAAGTATCACTAAAACTAATTTATATAAAATCTCTGAATTATTATCTTGTAAAAAGAATCAATATTATTCTCATGAAATTGTTGAAGACATGAGATACAAAAAAGAAATTTATGTTCCAACAGAGGAACAACAAACAAGCTTATTAGAAAACGATGAAGAAAAATAGAAACTTATTTTTAAATTATTTTAGACCTAATTTATTTGTTGAAACGATTGATAAAATAGATATTGGTTATTTAAGAAAAATAGGAATCAAGGCAGTGTTCTGTGATTTAGATAATACCTTAGTTCCTCACTTCACAAAATTCCCAACAAAAAAATCAATTAATTTTTGCAACAGCATTCAAGAATTAGGAATGAAATTTATTATAGTTTCTAATAATAATTATAAACGTGTATCAGTTTTCTCTAGAATGCTAGGGGCTAATGATTTTGTTTATAAAGCTAGAAAACCATTTATATCTAAAACTAAAAAAATGATGTTAAAACATAAATTAAAACCTGAAGAAATTATTTTCATTGGTGATCAATTTATTTTTGACATCTTTCTAGCAAATAGACTAAAAATCAGATCTATTCTAACACTACCGATTATTTCAGATAATGAAGAAAAGAAGAACTGATTCTTCTCATGACTAGAAGAACAAATTTATAAAAAGATTCAACATAATAACTTCAGTAATGAATATCATTTAGAATTGGAGGAGGAAAATGAAATCCTATAATGTAAAATGTGTAGGTTGTGGAAACTATTTATCTGATGATGTTAATAGTTTAGGTTATGTACCAAAGTTTGTGCCTAACAAAACTAAATATTGTCAAAGATGTTTCAAGTTGAAATATTATTCACAACCAATTGAAACTAGAATATCAAATGAACAAGTACAAGAAAAATTAAACTCTATTGATTTATCTAATGCTTATGTTTTTGTTGTCTTAGATGTTATTAATCTTGAAAACAGTTTAGTTGATCCGGGTTTATTAAATAAAGCTGAAAGAATTTATTTTGTGATTAACAAAATCGATTGTTTACCTAGAAAAATAAATTCAGCTTTAACTGATGAATACATTAACAGAATTATTCAAAAACATGGTTATAAAGATTATGACATCATTTATACATCTGTTAAAAACAATAGTTCAATTAAAAGATTAAACAATGAGATCTTAAATCTAAAACCAAATAAAAAGATTTATTTCATTGGGAAAACAAACACAGGTAAATCGAGTTTAATTAATAAACTACTAGCTTTAAATAAATTAGAATCTCATTTAAGTGTATCAAGTTATATGTCTACAACAATTGACTTTAAAAAGATTAATATTAAAAGACACGAAATCATTGATACACCAGGATTCTTAGATGATAAAAATATTTTAAACTATGTAGATAATAGAAAATATTCAAAGATTATTGTTCCTCAAAAATCAAGTGTTCAACGTAATTTTCAAATTAATCCTAACCAATCCTTAATTATTGAACAATTATTTAAACTTGATTATTTAGAGGGAAGCAAAACTAGTTTCACATTTTATATTCCAAAAGATATTCAAATATTTAGAAGTAAATTAGAAAATTCTGAAAAGAATTTATTTAATAATCAAATTGATACAATCCAATATCTAAACCCAGAAAGTGTTGAATGGGTTGAACAAGAATTTGATTTAGATCCAAACCGTAAATACAACTTAACAGTTAATGGATTATGTTTATTAAGTATTAAAAAAGGTGCTACCAAAATCAGATGTAAGATTAATAAGAATGTAGGTCTTAGTTTAAACGAGTGAGCAATTATTTAATGAATAAGAAATTATTAGTTTTTGGTGGTTCTTTTAATCCGGTTCATAATGGTCATAAATCAGTTCTAGAATCAGCAATCAATCAAATTCATCCTGATAAAGTTTTATTAATTCCTAATTATCAATCTCCTTTCAAAGAAGAAGTTAAAACTAGTGTAGAACAAAAGTTAGAAATGCTAAAGATATTTTTAAATGACTTTGTTTCTAATCTAGTTGAAATTGATGAATTTGAAATCAACAAACAAGAATCATCATATTTCATTTATACTTTAGAATACTTAAAACAAAAGTACTTTGATTATGATATTTATTTATTGATTGGTTCAGATCAATTAGTAAACTTTGATAAATGATATCAATATGAAGAAATTCTAAATAATATTTTTAGCTTAGTAGTAGCAAAAAGAAAAGTTGATAGAAAATTATTAAAACAAGCTAAACCATTTATTGCTAAATATCAAAATAAAATTATTGAATTAAAGAATTTTAAATCAATAGATATTTCATCAACTGCAATTAGAACTTTTAAAGTTAAACCAACTGATTTAAATCTGAATGTCTTAAAATACATTAATGATAATGGAATCTATGCTATAGAAAGATTACAACATTATTGTAGTCCAGAAAGATTTAAACATGCATTTAGAGTTGCTTGGTTTGCTTCTGAATTATGCAACAAACATAATCTAGATAAAGAAATGCTTAGAAGAGCCCAAGTGGCTGCAACTTATCACGATATTGCTAAGAACCTTGATGATAAGTTACAAATCAAATTATTTAAGAAAACAAAGTATCATCCCATGATTCCAGTAAAAACAATGCATGGTTATGTAGGGGCTTATATTTTAGAAAAAGATTTCTTATTTAATGATTCTGAAATCTTGAATGCCATTAGAAGACATACATTACCATTTACTTATTTTGAATCAAAACCAACATTATTAGATAAAATTATATATATCTCAGATAAATTAGAAATGTTTCGTACCGATGATGATGTAGTTAATCAACCAATTTCTTATTTTAGAGACTTGGCTTTCAAAGATATAGATAATTGTTTTGATGAACTATATAAGGATTTAACTTCATGTGTCAAGACAAAGAAATAATCTTAATTAATAAACCAAAACATTGAACATCTAATGATGTTGTCCAAAAGGTTAAAAGATTAATTAAAGCTAAAAAAGTTGGTCATTGTGGAACTTTAGATCCATTAGCAACAGGATTATTGATTCTCGGAATTAATTCAGGAACAAAGAAAATGCAAGAATTAATTTTGAATGATAAAGAATATGTTGCTAAAATTATCTTTGGGTATTCAACAACCACATATGATGCTGAAGGTGAAATTGTAAATAGAACTGATAAGATTCCTAGTTTATTAGAAATCCAAACAGTTTTAGATAGTTTGAAAATAAACTATGAACAAGAAGTTCCAATTTATTCAGCAGTTAAACAAAATGGGAAAAAACTATATGAATTAGCAAGAAACAATCAAACGACTGAATTACCAGTTAAAAATGTTACATTGTTTGATTACAAAAT
This sequence comes from Ureaplasma sp., assembly GCA_020024775.1. GTDB lineage: Bacteria > Bacillota_I > Bacilli_A > Mycoplasmatales > Mycoplasmoidaceae > Ureaplasma. The sequence goes on from JAHHTF010000008.1 coordinate 13,674, forward strand.
TAATTCTTATGAAAACAACATTTTAGATATTACCCTAAAAGTTTCAAAAGGATTTTATATTAGAAGTCTTGCTAATGATTTAGGAAAACTTACAAACTCTAGTGCAACCTTAATAGAATTAACTAGAACTAAAATCGGAGATTTTAGTTTAGATGATGCATTAGAAATAAAGGATGTTTATGATTATTGAATTAAATTCTAATATTGATATTATAGATGGCGAGGATGAGAGACTAGTCATTGGTTTTTTTGATGGAATTCATCATGGCCACATGTCTTTGTTTTCAGAAGATACTTCAACAACCAGTGTATTAACATTTGTGAATGTACCAAACAAAAATGATCGTCTATATTCTGATAGAGAACGTTTTTCTCAATTAGAAAAAATTGGAGTTAAAAACATTTATGTCTTTGATATCCAAGATAATATCACTTCATCAGAATTCATTGATAGATATTTAAAGAAAATTGCTCCTAATAAAATTGTAGTAGGAGATGATTTTAAATTTGGTTCAGACCAAGCTTCTTGAAAAGTATTAGAACAAGATTTTGAAGTAGAAGCTCATGAAAGAGTTGCTAATATTTCAACAACAAATATTAAGCATTATATTAAAATGGGTGATTTAGAAAGAGCTAACACTTTATTATTATGACCATATTACCGTAAAGGTGTTGTAGCACCTGGTCATCAAGTATCAAGAGAATTATCGACTAAGACTGCTAATATTCCAATTAATACTTCATTAATTAAAATGAGTCAAGGAATCTATGCAACAAAAACAAGACTTGATAATGAATGATATAAATCTGTTTCATTAGTTGGTAGACCTAAGAGTCATAAACTCCATAGTGAACCTAGAATCGAAACACACTTGATTGATTATAATTCTGAAGACTTTTATAATGAACAAATCAAGGTTGTGTTTTATAAAAAAATTGGTTCAATCAGAAGATGCTTGTTTAAATCTTCATTAATCAAAAGAATCAAAAAGATGATTGCAATAGCATCTGATTACGTTTGATTAAAAAAAGAAAACAGATTGTAATGAAAGGTATTTATAAATGAATAAAAACATCATTGCAGATGTAATTAAAAAACATAAACTAAAAGTTTTAGATTTTGATAACTATACCAATGAAATTGCTAAGATTACAAAGATTGATCCTAATCTTTCAGAAAAAGGGAAATTAATCATTGTAACAGCAATGAACCCAACTCCAGCGGGAGAAGGTAAAACAACAACATCAATTGGTTTAGTTGATGTACTAAATAAACATAAAGTTAAAACCATTGGTGCACTAAGAGAACCATCATTAGGACCTGTTTTTGGAATGAAGGGAACTGGGTCTGGTTCTAATAATGCAATATTATATCCATTTGATAAAATCAATTTACATTTCACGGGAGACTTACATGCAATAGCAGCTGCTAATAATTTAATTGCAGCAGTTATTGAAAATGAATTATACCAATGTTCTAGTTTAAATATTGATAAAAATAGAATCCTTTGAAAACGCTGTTTAGATATCAATGATAGAAGTCTTAGAGATATTACTTTACATTTAAAACCAGGTTTAGATTTAAACACAAGTTTTAATATCACAGCAGCAAGTGATTTGATGGCATTATTTTGTTTGTGTAATTCTAAACAAGATTTTAAAGAAAAAATCTCTAGAACAATTGTTGCTTATTCAACAGATGATAAACCCATCACAATCAATGATCTAAAAATTACTGATGCTATTATGACAATCATCTCAGATGCACTAGATCCTAATTTAGTGAGAACCAAAGAAAACAATCCAGTCTTTGTTCATGGTGGTCCATTTGCAAATATCGCCCATGGTTGTAGTAGTTTAATTTCAATCAAGATGGCTTTGAAATTAGCTGATGTAGTTGTTACTGAAGGAGGGTTTGGTTCTGATTTAGGTCTAGAAAAATTCATGAACATTACATGTGTTGAAGGAAACCTAAAACCGAATCTAGTATGTTTAACAATATCTCTTAAATCGATTATATTTCATGACAATAATGAACATACAAATGAAACTGATCAAATTGATAATGGATTCAAAAATGTTTTACATCATGTTAATCATGCAAAACAATACAATGTTCCAGTATTAGTTGTAATTAATCATAGACAAGAAGACAAACCAGAATCATTAATTTATTTAATCAACAAATTAAATGAAGCTAATATTGAATTTACTTTATCTAATTGTTGAGCAGAAGGGTCTAAAGATTCTGATGATATGTTTAATAAAGTAATGGAGTTATTAAACAAAGAATCAAACTATACTCCATTGTTCAGCAAAGATTTAAATGTATTAGAAAAAATCGAAACAATTTCTAAACAAGTATATGGAGCCAATAAAGTAGTATTTGAAAATAATACTTTAGAAGAACTAAAAGCAATCAAAGACAATAAATACGTTTGTATTGCAAAGAATCCATATTCATTAACTTGTGATGCTAAAAGATTAAACAAACCAGATTATTACGAAACAGTAATTACTTCTATTGAATACAATGATTCAGCAAATTTAGTGATTCCTATCACAAGTACAATTTATCGAATGCCAGGTTTGCCAAAAGAACCCAAAGCAAAAGATTTCAAATTTTAATTTGTTTATTTCAAGAAAAAAAATAATATTTTGACACGAAAATCACCAATGGATAGTTTATATATGTATAATACTAACATGAAAGAATTTATATATTAAGGAGTTTTATGAAATTAAAATCAAAAATTTTATTAGGAGTATTTGGTGCAGTAGCTTTAACTGCAGTTCCAGTTTCTATCGCACTAACTGCAACATCATGTGGTGACGGTTCATCTCAAATGGATGGTTCTCCAGATAGTCCAGTGCAACCATCTCCAGCACCATCACCTGATCAAGGTGTTACACCACCACCTGCACCAGCACCAACACCAAGTCCATCAGTGCCAATGTATCCTGAATCAGAATTAACTGTTGGAAGTACATTTGATTTAAATGGTTTCCAATATACAGTTATTCAAGATCCTGATGCAAAATCAAAAAAAGCATTTGAATTATCAAAATTATTAGACTACACTGTAGCTGATCCTAGCAAATTAGCAGATTCAACTGGACAAGTTGTAATTGATGTTCCAGAAAAAGGAAGAATCTCTTTACCATTAGTTCAAATTGGTTCAATTTCTCCATTTGGTCCTAAACCTCAAGAAGGAAAAAATTGAAAAGGTCATTTAGTTATTCCAAACACAGTAAAAATAATTAAAGAAATGGCGTTTGCTAACTGTCAAGGATTTACAGGAGATTTAATTATCCCTAACTCAGTTAGAGAAATTGGAAATACAGCATTCCAAGGATTAACAGGATGTAAGGGAAGATTAGTTATTTCTAACTCAATGACTTATATTGCTCCTTGAACTTTCTATAGTTGTGGGTTTACAGGAGAATTAGTAATTCCTAGTTCAGTTACTGAAATTGGTATTTGAGCTTTCCAATATTCTGAAGGTTTTACATCATTGAATTTACCTAGTTCAGTTCTTACAATCGGAGCTAATGCATTCGAAGGATGTACAGGTTTTGCAGCTCAAACATTAACAAAACCAGCAGGTGCTAATTGAGATCCAGCTGCTTTCACTGATACTAAAATTACAGTAGCAGAATAAATATAAAAAATAGTTAAAATAATGATTACCAGTCAATTTTGTTGATTGGTTTTTGTTTTTGAAGTACCAAAACCCGGATATTTGGAATTAATTTCATTTTTGCCGGTATAAAATTAACCCCCCCTAATTTTATGATATAATAATTACCTATCGAAAAATTTAAAGGACTAAAGGACTATAATAAATGAAATTAAAAAACAAAATTATTGCAGGAATTTTTAGTGCAGTAGCTGTCACTGCTATTCCTGTATCAATTGCCTTGTCTGCAGTTAGTTGTGGATCAGGCACCATTGATGGTTCTGATAATAGTCAACAACCTGATACACCTGTTGACCCATCACCAGAACCACAACCCCAACCGGGGCCTACTCCACCAGCACAAGATCCAGTTGAACCACCTGCGCCTGGTCCTACACCACCTCCAACACCAACTCCTACTCCAGAAGGAAGTGTTGAATTAACAAATGAACAAATTACAAATATTAGCAAAATTATCAATGATGAATTAGGGAAGTTAACATCTGATAATGGTGCTGATATTGAAAATGGAATCAAAACATCAGTTAATAATACACTAACATCAACTGGTGTTACAATTGATTCAGTAGTACTAACTCCAACAACAGCATCAGAAACTGATGAATTTGTGTCTTATAATGTAGCATTAAACTTCAGTAGTGAAAAAACTGTTACATTACAATCTTCAACAACATTAAAGGTTGAAGGTAAACAAATCTTAACTGTTGCTCCAATTCAAACAACAGTTAAAAACCCACAACATTCACTTGTAATTAGTGAAGATCAAATTTCTGCAATCAGTACAATTTTAAATACTGAAGTTGCAAAATTAAATGGTAGCAATGAATCTGATATTCAAACAGCTATTCAAACTCAAGTGAATAAAGCATTAGAAGGAAATGGTGTTTCAATTGATTCAGTTGTATTAACTCAAAGTGAGTCAACACCATCAGCTGAATTCTTGTCATATAATGTAGCATTGAATTTTACTAGTGCAAAAATTATTACATTAGCAAGCTCTACAACTTTAAAAATTCAAGGGAAACAAATTTTAACTGTTAACCCAATTAAAACAACAGTTAAAAATCCGTTATTTCCAGTTGAAATTAGTGAACAACAAATCAGTGCAATTAGTACAATTTTAAATACTCAAGTTAACCAAATGAACTCAAGTAATTTAGAAGAAACTAAAACAAATATTTTAACTCAAGTTAATGAACAATTGAAAGACTTAGGTGTGGTTGTTTCTTCTGTTGTATTAACTCCTAAAGAAGCTGATTCAACAGTTCAATTCTTATCTTATGATGTTACATTAAACATTGGTGCTCAACCAGTTGTTACATTAGCATCACAAACTACATTAAAAAAAGTTGAAAACACATTAGTAACAGTTGCTCCAATCGCTTCTGTTAACAAAAACCCAGCTTATGTAGTTACATTAAGCACAGCTAAGATTGATGCAATTAGCAAAATCTTAAATGATCAAGTTTCTACTTTAACATCAAGTAACCAAGATGAAATCAAAGCAAATATTAAAGGTCAAGTTAATGCTGCATTAGATGGAACAGGAATTAGTGTATCAACTGTAGAATTAAACCAAGCAAGTACTGCAGCTGATGCTAAATTCGTTTCTTATAATGTTGTATTGAATACAACTAGTGTAAATCAATTTGCATTAGAAAACGAATCAGTATTAACAAAGACTGATAATAAAGTATCAACAGTTACTCCGATTGTTACTAAAATTCAAAACACATCTTATGCTGTAACTATTTCAGCAGATCATATTAATAAAATTAATGGTATTTTAACTTCTGAAGTTGCTAAATTAACAGCTACTAATGCAACTGATATTCAAAATGCTATTAAAACTCAAGTTAGTACAGAATTAAACAGTTTAGGTATAACAGTTGAATCTGTAGTATTAAATCCTAAAGCTGATACTCCAGCTTCAGAACCATATGTTTCTTATAATGTTACATTAAACATTCATTGCGACACTAATGTTGTTTTAGCAACTGATAATGTATTATCAAAAATAGGTGATGCAATTAGTACTGTTGAAGCATCAGTATCATTAGTACCTAATAAAAGTTATGTTGCAACATTATCAGCAGCTCAAGTTTCATCTATCATGGACATCTATACAGCAGAATTAAACAAATTAGATGCTAGTAATGAAGCTACAATTACTGAAGCTATTAAAACTCAAGTTACTCCAATTTTAGAAACTAGTAAAATTGTTTTAAACTCTGTTACTTTAGATAAACAACCTATAGTTGGTAATGCACAATTTATTTCTTATAAGGTTAGTTTAAATGTAACTTCTGACTATACTATTAATTTAGAAAATCAAGACTCAATCCAAAATAATAGTGGAACATTAGTGACAGTTAATTCAATTGTTTCAACTAACAAAAATCCAGATTACACTGTTACTTTAGATAATGCTAAAATTTTAGAAATTAGTAATATTCTAAAAGCTGAAGTTGCTACATTATCATCAAGCAATGAAGCTGAAATTAAATCAAACATTCAAACTCAAGTTAACGAAAAACTACAAGGAACTGGAATTAATGTTACAAGTGTTGATTTAACTGCTGTTGCTGCAACTGCATCTGATAAATACATTTCTTATAACGTTGCATTAAACGTAACAAGTGCAGATAAAATGACATTAGAAGACCAATCTGTATTAACTTATTCAGAAAACAAATTATCAACAGTTACTCCAATTGTTACAACAATTGAAAATACTGCATATACAGTAACAATTTCTGCAGAACAAATTAATACAATTAATGGTATTTTAACTTCTGAACTTGCTAAGTTAACTTCAAGTAATTCGACTGAAATTCAAGATAGTATTAAAAGTAAAGTTAACACAGAATTAAATAGTTTAGGTGTATCAGTTGACTCTGTAGTATTAACTGCAAAAGCTGACACTCCAGCATCAGAACAATTCATTCCTTATAATGTTACATTAAACCTAGCATCAACTCCTAATGTTGAATTAGCAAGTAATAGTGTATTATCTAAAACAAATAATGCAATTACTACTGTGAATGCAACAACAACATTAATACCAAATGCTAATTACTTAACAAATGTGTCTGCTGCTCAAATCTCACAAATTATGGGTATTTATGAAGCACAATTAAAACAATTAAATGACAGTAATTTAGATCAAATTACTGAAGCTATCAAAACTCAAGTTACTCCAATTTTAGAAACTAGTAAAATTACATTAAACTCTGTTTCATTACAAGAACAACCTGCAGTTGATAACCCACAATTCATTTCTTATAAAGTTGCATTAAATGTAGCAAGTGATTACACTATTAATTTAGAAAACCAAGAATCAATTCAAAAAGTGGATAACACATCATTAGTAACAGTTAGCCCAATTGTTTCAACTAAGAAAAACCCATCTTATACTGTTACTATTGATGAAGCAAAAATTGATCAAATTAATAGTATCTTAAATACTCAAGTTGCTACATTATCATCAAGTAATCAAGAACAATTAAAAACAGAAATCCAATCTCAAGTAAATAATGTTTTAAATGGAACTGGAATTAGTGTTACAAGTGTTGATTTAACTGCTGCTGAAGCATTTATTTCAGATGAATTCATTCCTTATAATGTTGCATTGAATGTAACTAGTGAAAACTTATTTGCATTAGCAACTAATAAATTCCTAACAAAAACTGATAACAAAATCTCAACAATTAACCCAATCAAAACTACTATTGCTAATCCAGAATTCCCGACATTACAAGTTGGACAACAATATGAAGCAAATGGGTTTCAATATGAAATTCTAAAAGACCCTAATGACAATAGCTTTGCATTTAAATTAAACAAAATTACAAATGCAAGTTTAGCTAAACCAGATAATTTAGCTAATGAACAAGGTGATGTAGTTGTAGATGTTCCTGGTAAAGGAAAAATCTCTCTACCATTAGTTCTTATTGGAGATGAAAATGGTTCTATATTTGGTGATGATACTTCATTAGCTAGTACTTGAACAGGTAATTTAGTGATTCCAAATAAAGTTAGAGCTATTGCTTCAGGAGCATTTGAAAATGCTTCAGGTTTAACTGGTGATTTAGTTATTCCTGACTCTGTTGATGAAATTGGTCAAGCATCATTCCAAAATTTCCACATCAATGGTAAATTAGTTCTTTCTAATTCTTTACCTACTATAAAATCATTTGCTTTTGCATCTGCTATATTTACAGGAGAATTATCAATCCCTAGTTCAGTTAAATCTATCAGTCAATCTGCTTTTGAAAACTGTACAGGATTTACAGCTATAAGTATTCCAAATACTGTTACAAAAATTGGTAAAAATGCATTCAAAGGATGTACAGGTCTTCCTGAACAAACAATAACAAAACCCACTAGTGCAACATGAGATGCTACAGCATTTGATGGCACAAAAGTTATTGTTATCTCTGTTGGCGATCAATTTATAAAAAAAGGTTATAAATATACAATTATTGAAGACAAAGAAGACAAAAGTTTAGGTTTTGAATTGACTAAATTGATGGACCTTAGCGTTGCCAAACCTGAAGAATTAGGTAACCCTGATGGAAATGTTACTATTCCAGTTGAAAATAAAGGTTCATTCTCTTTACCATTAATACAAATTGGTAGAAATGCATGTGGTTTCTTTTCTCCTAATCAAAATGATGGGATAAATTATGTTGGTAATTTGGTAATTCCTAATAAAGTTAAAAGAATTGAAGATGGTGCTTTTGTTAACTGTCAAGCTCTTACTGGTGATTTGATTATTCCTAACTCAGTTAAATGAATTGGTGCTTCATTTGATAATTTGTTGAGATGTACAGGAAAATTAGTATTATCAAACCAACTAACTTTTATTGGTGGTAGAGCATTCCATGGTGGTGCTTTCACAGGTGAATTAGTTATTCCTGATTCTGTTAAAGAAATTGCTATTTGAGCATTCCAACAATGTACTGGATTCACATCTTTAACTTTACCAAGTACTGTTAAGACCATTGGTGGTTATGCATTTGAAGGATGTACTGGTCTTACTGCTCAAACAATAACACAACCAGTTGGTACAGATTGGGACCCATCTGCATTCGAAAACACAAAAATTACATTCGTTCCTGCCCCTGCCCCTACTACTAAATAATTTGACAATACATACACAAGAAAAACTAGTCATTAACGACTAGTTTTTTATTATTTAATATTTTCAAAACATGTTGAACAAATATCATCATGCATATCTTCTGGTTTAAAGTATGATCAACATCTTTCACATTTACAGTAGTTAGCATTTTCTACTTTAATTTCTTTGATGTTGTTATCTACTTCTACATCTGCAACTAACATTCATGCTTTAAGATTGATGTTAGGTATTTTGTGTGCAATTGCTTTTGGTAAGTAGATTTTAGCTTCATTGTTTTTCTTGATTACTTTGTTATTTCTAAGTTCTTCTAATTTAGTTAAGATTGTTGTTCTAATATTAAAGAACTCAGCAATTTCAGCTTTAATATTGTTATTCAATGGAGTAATAAATGGAGTTAATTGAATTCAGTTTTCTAAGTGGATTGATTCTTTTTTAGTTTTAGAATTAATGAATGAATATACTTCATCTGTTGTATGTGGCATGATTGGTGCTAAAGCTAATGTTAGGTTTTTTAGAATTACATAAACAACAGTTTGAGCTTCACGTCTGATTGGATCATTTTCTTTGTAACAATAAATGAAATCTTTAATGTATTCAAAATATCAAGTTGATAAATCTAAAACAAAGTTATAGATTGTTTTTATCACAACATTAAATTGATATTTATTATATGCTTCATCAACTGTTTTTAAGACTTCATGAAGTCTATCTAAAATATATAAATTAGCTAAATCAGCTACATCATGTTTGTTAACAGCAAATTCGAAATCACTTAAAATAGATAAAGAGTATTTAAATAAACTGTTTCTAATTTTACGGTAGATTTCAGCTTGTTGGGTTAAGATGTTTTCTCCGATGTTTAAATCATCCATATATTCAGAGTTTGCAACTCATAATCTAAATATATCTGAACCAAACTTGTTGTATACATCTAATGGGTCAACAACATTACCTAATGATTTAGACATCTTGAATCCTTTTTCATCTAAAACAAATCCATGTTGTAATAAAGCTTTATAAGGAGATTTATTGTTTTGGATAGTTCCAGTAATTAAAGATGAATTAAATCAACCACGGTATTGGTCAGAACCTTCTAGATATAAATCACATGGATAATCATATCCTCAAATTTTAAATAGGTTATGACTAGTTCCTGAGTCGAATCAAACATCCATGATATTTAATTCTTTTGTATATGATTTTGATTTATCATAATCTTCAATTAAGAATTCTTTAACATCTGAATCAAATCAATAATCTGTTCCTTTTTGATCTAAGATATTAATAATATTTTTGATCAATTTAGGATCAAGAATTGGTTGGTTATTTTCATCATAAATGATTGGAATAGGAACTCCTCAAACTCTTTGACGACTAATACATCATTCAGATCTTTTTTGAATCATTTCAATCATTCTATTAGTATTCTTTTGTACTGGAGAATCAACATCTTTTTTTAATGTATTAATGATTTTATCTTGCACTTTTTCTAAGTTCACAAATCATTGAGGTGTTGCTCTGTACATTACTGGTTTTTTAGTTCTTCAGTCACATGCAGCACTATGAACCATTGTTTCATGTAATAATAAATGATTAGATGCTTTTAATCTATTGATGATAATTGGATTAGTATCAGTGTAGAACATTCCTTGTAATTCTGCATCGTTTACAGATGCATCAAAACAACCAGAATCATCAATTGGACAATAAATGTTAATGTTATATTTTTTACAAGCTAAATAGTCATCTAAACCAAATCCAGGAGCATTATGTACTAAACCTGTCCCATCAGTATCTGTTACATATTCAGCTAAGATAATAGGACACTTGATGTCTTTAATTGGATGGTTGTATAAAACTTTTTCTAATTCAGTTCCTTTGAAAGTTTTTAAAACTGTGTATTCTAGTTTTAGTTTTTTTGTTAATACAGTTTCTAATAAACTAGTTGCAACGATATAATTTCTATTTGCAGTTTTAACTCATGAATATTCAACTAATGGATTAACAGCAACAGCTAGGTTACTTGGTAATGTTCAAGGAGTAGTAGTTCAAATAATTAAACTAGTGTTTTCAAACTTCTTATCATCTAAATCAACACTGAAATAAATACAATCTGTTTCAATATCTTTATATTCAATTTCAGCTTCAGCTAAAGAAGTTTTTGAAGACCAAGATCAATAAACTGGTTTTAAGTCTTTAAAAATTAATCCTTGTTCAACCATACTTAAGAATGTGTTTAATTGAGCGATTTCAAAATTGTGATCTAGTGTTAAATATTTTTGTTTGAAATCAGATAACATTCCAATTCTTTTGAATTGTTTCATTTGGTTTTCAACTTGTTTTAAAGCATATTCTTTACATTTTTGACGCTTAACAATAATTGAATCATTCTTTACATCTGGGTCAGTTTTTAATAATGCAACTTCAATTGGCAAACCATGAGTATCTCAACCTGGGATATATGGTGCTTTAAATCCTGCAAAGTTTTTGTATCTAACAATAATATCTTTTAATGTTTTGTTTAATGCATGTCCAACATGGATGTTTCCATTTGCATAAGGAGGACCATCGTGTAACATGTATACAGGAAGATCTTTATTTAGTTCTAATCTTTTTTGATAGATGTTTAGACTTTCTCATTTTTCTTGAATTAATGGTTCTTTAGTATTTAAATTAGCCTTCATATCAAAATCTGTTTTAGGCATTAATAAGGTTGATTTATAATCCATAATTTTCTCCTTTGTAGTGAAAATGAAAAAGAAGATTTTTAAAAAATCTTCTTTATAAATTATACTATATTAATTATTAATTGTTTTGATGTTGTCATAACACGTAATCAATTTTAGTATCTAAATTGTTTTTTGTTAGACTTTCTTTAATTTTAGAGATAATTTTTTCTTTATCTGTATATCATTCGTACTCTTTAATTCTGAAAGTTGAGTAACCTCTTTGTTCTAAGAAATATTGACGGTCAATGTCTTCAATCATTGATTGATAGTTTTTGTTTTCTTGTCATTTTTCTAAGATAATAGCTTTCACAATTTTCTTGCTATTTTTTTCAAGGATTGCTAAATCAATCTTTTTAGATCCAATATCTAAGTCTACCATGAAGTTGTATTTGCTAGAGAACTTAGCAATTAATTCTCCATAGATTTCTTGTAGGATTGGACTTGAGAATTCACTAATAACAATGTTTTCTGCATTAGATAATTTATCATCAATAGATTCTTGAGTACTTAGTGCATCAATGTATTCCATGAATTTTTTGAAGATTTCTAAGTTTTGGTTATTTGAGTTAGATAATTTAATATCATTACCCATTAATGATTTAACAACAACCATTTTTTGTCTAGCCCGAGTAATAGCAACGTTTAAACGGTTTAAACCACCATGGTTGATAAGTGGTCCGAAATTAGAACGAATGTTTCCTTCTGGGTTTCTACCATAAGCAACTGATAAGATAACTAAATCACCTTCATTACCTTGAACGTTTTCTAGGTTAGAAATTACAATATCAAAGTTATCAATTTTATGTTTTAAACCATCTTCAAAGTGGTTGTATTTTTCCATAATCATGTTTTCAACTAGTGTAGCTTGTTTAGCATTGAATGTAATAACTAGGATTTTTCCAAAGTTCATTCAGTTTTGTTCAATTAATTGCAATACTACATCAGCTTCTTTTTGGTTAACTGTATCTCATACACCATTAACATTGATAACTTCAATAGCATTACCTAGATAATCAGATCTTGAAGCAATTTCAAGGTTGTTGTTATAAATGTATTTGTTTGAGAATTCAATTAAGTTTTTAGATCATGAACGATAGTGGTTCTTTAAGTGATATTCATTTCATCAAGCAGTTTTAGCTCTGTCTAATAATGAATCAGCTTTATCAAAGTCATCAATATCATATTCTGCATCATTGATTCTTGTTTTAAAGAATGATGTTGGTTTTAATTGTTTATCATCCCCTGCAACAATTTTCTTAGCACATCTATAGATTACTGGGTAAGCTCTTTCAATTGTCATTTGACTAGCTTCATCGAAAATACCATAGTCGAATTCATTTTCTTTTAATGGAACAATTGTTGCTACATTATCAGGTCTTGCAATTCAGATTGGGAATAATTTTCTTAAACCATTATAGAAATGTGTAATAAATTTAGTAGGAGCTGGTAAGTTGTTTTTTGCGCTAGCTAATTTGAAAATAGTAGCAATTTCATCTTTTTCAGCTTGAGGTAATTTTGCTAAGAAGATTCTTAGGTTTTGAATGTATCTCTTGAATGCAATTTCTTCAATGATTTTTGCAGATCTGTATGATTCACGACGTAATTGCATAATGATATCTTGAATGAATACACCTTTTGTTTCTGAGAAGAATTCGTTGTTCTTGATTGTTTTTTCTCAGAATAAAATAACTTTTAATTTCTTTAAGTGATCAGTTGTAATAGATGTACTTACTTTTTTCATAATGTGATCAATTTTGTCTGTATCAAATAAAACAAAGTTATCTAAGTAAAGAACTTTTAAGTAAGGAGTTTGTAATCATTCTTTTTCTTTGTAGATTTCTTGCATTTCATTAGTGAATGCATTTTTAACAGTAACTAAGTCTTTTAAGAATTTAACATCAATAGCTAATAAGTCTTGGTAGTTAAGAATTTCATTGATTCTTGGTTTACCAAATAATTCTGGGTTAGCTACAAAGTCATTAAATAAAGAAATGAATTCATTAGCTTCTTTTGAATATAAAGAAATTTGTTTCATACTTAATGTTGAAGAAATTTCTAGTTCATCAGTTGGAAGTAATGTTGCGTTATCAATAAATTCTGCAAAGAAAATCTTTTTAGCATCATCTGGTAATTGATTGTAGATGTTTAAGAATGTATGAATCTTATCTTTGTTATCAATGATGAATTCTAATCATTCAGGTTTTTCTAAAATCTTTTTGTGTTTGTTGTAGAATGCGTTGTATTGTTGAGCAATTTCAGTTAAGTTTTTAGAACCTAATAAGTAATCTTTTTCAATTACGTTTTCGTGGAATTCTAGATAGTTAATAGTTTTTTCAATGATTGCTCTTTTTTCTTTGATTGATTTAGAGAAGAAGAAATCATTGTAAGTAGATTCATCATAGTTGTAGTTATCTAAGAATTCATTGTATTTTTCAATTAGATCATTTCATTTCTTTTGACCAGTTAAATAACTTTCAACTAAATCAATGTTTGAAGTCATTTTTCTAATCATTTTTTCTAATTCTGCTTTAACTTCCTTTGAGTTAGAGTTTTCATTTAAGTTGAATTTTTTAACTAACTTGATGAATTTGTAGTAACTTTCGATTAAGTCTTCCACTTTAGTGAAATTGTAATCAATCATTACTTGGTTAACTTCTTCAATTAAAGGTCTTCTATTTTCATCATATGATAATCATTCTTTAATTAATTGTTCCCCTAATTCTTTTCTTAATTTCATGTATTCAGAGTAATCTAATTTGTAGATACCATCCATGTAATCTTCAATTACTCAGTGTTTTTTAAATAATGAAATTAATTCTGCATATCAATCTTGATAGTTTTTTAAGAACATTGATTCTTCTCTTGTAAACACGATAGGATCAATTTTAATATTCTTTCCACCACCTTTAGTTTTTTCTCTATATCATTGCTGACCTAATAATTGGTTTAAATCATCAATCTTGTTATAGAATTCATCTTTATTTTTTAAATCATGAATTGGTAAACTAAAGTTAGAAATAATATTAATTCTTTCAGTAATAACATCTAATGCTGCTCTTTTTTCAGAAACAAGGATAGTGTTTTTACCTTTTAATAATATATTGAAAATTAAGTTTGCAATAATTTCTGATTTACCAGTTCCAGGTGGACCATAAATTAATGTATTTTGGTGTAAACTAGATGCGATTGCATATTTTTGGTAAATATTTAGTGGGTTACCAACTTCAACAATGCTTTGTTCTTTAATTACTTTTTCTTCATAGAATTCAACACTTCTATTTTTTTCGTCTTTGCCTGCTTCAAATGGATCAACTTCATTATCGATCATTCATTTTAAGTCTTCTTTTAATAAACCACCATCTGGTTCATAAATCCCTAATAAGACTGAATGTTCGATTTCTAATTTGTTGTAATCTTTTGAATCTTGTTCAAAGTTTACTTTTGCAAAGGGAACAATAGTTTGATCAACTGGACCTACTTCTTTTTCAGTAATTGCTTCAATATTAGATACAAGTGCTTCTTCTGTATTAATTGATAATAATTCAGAAACTGAAATTTTTTCGTAATTAAATTCTTTCTTTAAATAAACCAAAAGTTTTTCATTTAAAACTGGTTCATCTTGCATTTTTGAAATTAATAAGTTTCCACCATCCAATCTAACTTCAACTCTAAATAATTTTAAAGGTGATTTAAAAGTATAGTAAGTTGGAGTTCTACCTTGGATGAAATCTGTGGCAATGAACAATGGATAAACTGAGCTGTCTTCATAGTAAGATTTTGCAATCTTGTTTAAAGAAGATAACTTAGCATAAGCTGAGTTTTGTTGTTCAATCATAACTTTGATGGTTTTGATTTTATTTTCAGCAAAGTTTTTTTGTAACAATTCTAAACGGTAATCTGTAAGTTGAAGGTTGTGTTCACTTACTACCTTTTGGAATTCAGAAACATTAGTAGTAGCCTTTAGGGCTTTTTCTAAATAAGATTGTAATTTAGAAACTGATAGTTCAATTGTATCCATTTCCCCCGAAATAAAAAGATTCAAATCTTCATTTGGAATCAATTGAGCAATATCAATGTTTTTGGCACCAATCGAACATTGAATGATTGGGTCTGAATGGTTGATATCAACCATATTAATCAATTTTTGCTTGATTGCTTTTTTCATAATTACCTTTCCAGTGTTATCATAATTTTCGAAACATACATTAAATAATTATAAACTAATATTATTAATATTACCTATTTAATAGATTAATATTTTTCATTCAAAATGAACACACTATACACAGATATAATAAAATTATGT
>JAHHTF010000009.1 GCA_020024775.1 Ureaplasma sp.
TTGTTAGAATTGTTTTATTATTGTGGTTCCCCACAAAATTTCTTAAACACCCTAATTGTATAAAATTATTCGAAGAAAAGAGTAAGGTTTTTAAGTTACTCTCTAATTACACTTATAATGAGAAAGAACTAAAAACAAACAAAATATCTAAACAAACAATAATTAAATTCTAAAACAATTTCATACTATCTTGTTGTTTCTAAACTAACATTATGAGAATGCAACTGTTTTAGAATGGACAACTAATGAAATGTTCAAACTTAACAAAAACAAAAACCAACTTATCAAAGTTGATAAATTGGTAATTTTCTAGTTAAGACCTAAACCATTTTCATAACTTAAATTAAGAAAAGCTTGTAATTTATTTTGTAGGTCTGCCAATGTTAAATTAGTAACAGTTTCATTCGCATCTGTTGGTGAATGTTGAAATGCATATTCATATAGCCCACTTGCATTTGGAACTAATTCATATCTATAATCATTTTTAAATGTTTGTTTATTGTTAGATAAATCTACACCAGAATATGTTATACTACATGTTAATTCTGAACCATTTAATGTCATTAGTCCTGTCGATTCAGGTTTATCTAAATTTTTATCTAATATTTCTTTAAGCCCTTGTTTTAAGAACCCATCATATAAATCACATAAAAGATTATAATCAATTTTAGGCTCTATTGTGGATGATGGTTCATATCTAACTTCTGGAAATTGTGGTGGTTGATAATCAGGTTTGTATCTATCTTCAACAATATATCACATACCAAGTTCTCTTTTTAACTGGAATAATGTATATTCTCTAACTTCCTGAACTGGAGTATTAGGGTCACTTGAATAATCATTTGAAGCATAGTGATATAAACCATTTTCAATTGGTTTTAATAAATATACAGATACACTTTTTGCAGAACTTATCCCAGGTTGAGATTTGCTTGCTGGAGATACTTGATCTTGTCTTCATTGAACATCAATGTTTATAGTTAATTGATAATCTTCCAAAGATACTGTGACATCTCTTTTTAATATTTCTGCATCACCTAAACCTACAGTATAATAAGCTAAAAATCCATTACGTAATTGAATTAAATTTGCTGGAGTGAATTTAGATTTAATATCAGCAGCTGGACGATAAACAAGATTAGGATCATTAGGAGCTATTGTTTGACTATGAGAACTAGAACCACAAGACGTTGATGCTAATGCAATTGTTGTAGGAACTGCTGCTAAAGCTAATGCTGAAAATGTTCCTAATAAAATTTTAGATTTTAATTTCATAATATTCTCCTTTATAAAAATGTCTTAGGATTATAATCTCTATAATTGTATAAAATTATTTGAATAATAAAACATTATTTTGACATAGAATAATTGCACTATTATTTAGTAACAAAATAAACAATAATAGCTATTAGTATTAATACAATAACAATTGCTATTGCACAATATAAAAATATTCTTGTTTTTTTATATTTATTAACTGCAACTTGAATATTTTGTTGTTTATTATCAAAGTCTTTATCTTCTAAATATTTTTCTATTCATAATGGTTCATTAGATAGACTTTGATATTCCATTAGTTCTTCTTCTAATTCAATGATGTTTGAATAACGATATTTAATATTATTTCTTTTAGATGCTGTGGCTCTGTAAATAATATTATCAATTTGAATTGGAACATCTTTTCTCATATTTGAAATAGTTGGAATATCATAAGTTAATCATAGTTCAACTTTTTGTTTATCTGATAATGTTTTACTTTTGAATTGCTCAAATGGATATTTAAAAGTAAGCATCTCATACAAAATTACCCCAATTGCATGAATATCTAATTGTGGTGTTACAATCTTTGAGAATTGTTCCATTTGTTCATTGGTATTTAGTTTTCTAACTTTTCTATTTAGTTTTAAAATATCAGGAGAACTATAATAGAAACTACAGAACAAATCTTCTTCTTTTGTATACACTTGATTTTCTTGAATAATTGTTGAAATTCCAAAGTCAATTAATTTCACATTATTATGAATATCAATCAAAATATTCTGAGGTTTAATATCTCTATGGATGATTTGACAATCTTTATTGTTATGTAATACTTTAACCCCTTTAATGATTTGCAATACAATATAAATCACTTCATCTAAAGTTAAAGGAAAGTTTTGATTAATATATTGTTTTAAATCTTGAGAAATAAATTTCTCTTGAATCAAATAAAAATAATTATCTTCAATTGCATAATCAATTCTTTTAATAATGTTTTTATTAGTGTAGTCCAAACTATCAAAAATCTTTTGTTCATCAAAAAATTTCTTATCAGAGTTGTCATCTAATAAATTAATTTTAACAACCTTGATTAAGATTCTGTCTTTAGAGTTCTTTAAATCAATAGCATCAAATAAACAAGATAGTCCACCATCTTGTCATCATTTGATAATCTTATATCTTTTTAAAATAACCTTATTAATCAGTGCATCTTTTTCAGCTTGACTAAAATTCATAATGTACCCCTAAACTAATATCATCTAAGCTCCCATTTTTGATTGCTTGATTAATTGCATACTTAACAAATTTTTTTGCACTAAAGTTTTTTGAATAATCATATGAATATAAATCAAAGAATTTGTATAATCCATCTGAACAACAAATGATTATATCAGTCGGTTTATAATCATATGTTTTCATGTCGTATTTAAAAATATGATTTGATTTTGTATCAACATATCTAGTTAACGATTCTAGGTGTTCAATATATTTAGGGTGGATTTGTTGTACCCCTTTTTCTTCAAAATAGTTTCTTAAAGTGTGATCTTTAGTTAAACACTTTACAATATTATCTGAAACTAAATAAGTTCTTGAATCCCCTAGATTAAAGTTAATAATCTTATTGTTATAAATAATGTTGACACACAATGTACAAGCCATTTCTTGCTTAGATTCATCATTGTTAATAAAATTATTAAAAGCTACAATAATCTCTTGTAGGATTGATTCAAATCATTGCTTAGGATCTAATTTAATTAATTCAGCATGATTATCTTTTTTAAATATCTTTGTACAAATCTTACTTGCTTGTTCTGAGTAGTTACTACTACTTAGACCATCAAAAACACCAAGTAAAAAAATATCTTTACATACTTGCTTATAAAAGATATTATCTTGATTAGATTTATGTAATTTCGATTTAACAGTTTTAATCATGCTACTATACATTCTTTGACCTCAACTGTCCACAAGCTGCATCAATGTTAGCACCTTTTTCTTGTCTAATAGTAGTAACTACTCCATGTTCATTTAGGATTTCAAAGAATCTACGAACCCTTTTACTTCTTTTAAATTCATGTTCATCTACTGAGTTATATGGAATTAGATTTACATAGCACAACATTCCTTTTAGTAGCTCAATTAATTGGTATGCATGTTCATCTTGATCATTAACATTATCAAGCAACAAATATTCAAATGTGATTCTACGACTAGTTGTAGCAGTATATTTTCTACATTCATCAATTAGTTGATAAATATTAAATGCTTTATTGATCGGCATTAATTTATCACGTAGTTCATTATTAGGAGCATGTAATGAAATCGCTAGCCCTGTTTGGGGATGCTTCGTTCAGAAGTCTTGTAATCTATTAACTAGACCACAAGTACTAACGGTTACTTTTCTAGCCCCAATCATTAATCCTTTTGGTTCATTAATAATTGTTAAAAATTTAGATACATTATCAAAGTTATCTAATGGTTCACCAATTCCCATTACTACAATGTTAGTAATGTTACCTAACTTTCAATCATCTAACATCTTTTGAATACTTAAAATTTGGTTTACAATTTCACATGCTTCTAGGTTTCTTTTCTTTTTTAATAAACCACTAGCACAAAACTTACATCCCATGTTACAACCTACTTGGGATGTTACACAAACACTATATCCATAATTGAATTTCATTAATACAGATTCGATCTTATTTCCATCTGTTAATTTAAATAAAAACTTCTTTGTTCCATCAACCTTATCTTCTTGTAGAATATCTACTTCTAAAGGTTTGATTTCTTCAAAGTGGTCTTTAATAAATTCTTTATTGATTTTAGAAATGTTATTCATTGAATCTAAATCAAAAACTCTTTTCTTATAGATTCAATCAAATAATTGTGTAGCTAAATATTTCTTAATATTATGTGATTCAAAGTATTCAGATAACTCTGATAATGTATAGTTTAAAATATTAGTTTTCATTTTGTTCTTTTAAAATGATGTTTCTGATTTCTTGTGCAGCTCTATCAACATCATCATTGATTACCACATAATCATATTTAGATTTATATTCTAATTCTTTAGCTGCAATGGCGATTCTATGATCTTTTTCTTCTTGGGTTTCTGTACCGCGTTTATTTAGTCTTTCAACTAAATCATTAATTGAAGGGGGAGCAATGAAGATAGATACTAAATCTTCTTTTTTAGTGTTTTCAAAGATTTGCAAAGCACCTTGGATTTCAATCTCTAATAAAACAGATTTGTTGCTATCAAAGATTCTTTTGATTTCAGATTTTCTAGTACCATATTTGTTTCCAGCAAATTCAGCTCATTCTAACATTTCATGATTCTGGATTGCTTTATCAAAATCTTCATGAGATACAAAATAATAGTTTACATTATTCACTTCATCTTCACGTTTCTTACGTGTAGTCATTGAAATCGAATAACATAAATTTAGTTGTTCATCATCAATAAAAGTTTCAATTAATGTTCTTTTACCAACTCCTGATGGACCACTGATTAAAAATAATTTATTTTGCATAATTATGTATTTGCCCCTTCTTAATGTTTTTTCATATATTCTAAAATTTCTTTTGGTAATTCTTTAATCTTTTGTTCTTTGATATTACTTGCAAGTTTTTCAATTTTTCTTTTTACTTTTTGATTAACTTCAGCTGATGATGAACCTAATGAACTTTCTGTTTCTAAATAAGTAAACTCATTAAAAAACTTAGCTCCTAGTGGTAATACATCATAAACCTTTTTTAATATAATTAGTTCAAGTTCATTAACCTTATCACTTGAAAAAGATTTTGAAATAAAATAACCAATTCAAAAATAAGAAAATAATTTTGAAAACTTCATTATTTTAATTCTTTGTTAGTATCAAATTTTTCTGTAAACACAGAAGTGTCTTCTGGGTTCTTAGTTGATTTATTTTTAAGATCTTTTTCTTTTTGTTTAATTGTTTGATCTAATGATGCTTGAAGTTTCTTAAGATTTAATTTATTATTTGTAATGTATTCAGAAACTGATTTAGAATTTTGTTCTAAATAAACTTCTAGTACACTTACATAGTTAGATAACTTAACAACAGCATCTACTGTTACATTAAGTTTTTCTGATTTATAAGTAATATCTTCGACTAAATAATCAATTTTTTTAGAAACAATATTTACTTTTCTTAAAGTAAAGAACAAGTAAATAAAAACAATAATCATGATTATTGCCAAAATTATTCCTAAAATTACCAAAGTTTGAGTTAATGCGTTCATAATAATTAATTATATTAATTAATCTTTATAATTTGATAATAAAGATGAATAAGTTTATTATTTATAGATTTTTTAAAGACTAACATATAAAAACACACCATCTATTAAGAAAGTGTGTTTGGTTATTATAGTCTATATGTTGTATAGATATGAAACATTATATACTGAGATTAAAAAACATATTTATACAATAGAGACGAAATAGTTAAAAAATTGAAGAGATAATTGTTTGCTTTTTTTAAGCAGGAATTTGAGTTTCGAAAGTGTCTACTGGAATTAAGTAAACATAATCTTCACTTTTTGCTATTCTAACATTAGCAGATAAGTTTGGATAGTATACTCCAGTATATCCAGGAGGTCATGAAAAGGCAAATCCAAGTTTAATAGCTTTGTGGCCATTAATTGGTGGATATGTATCGAATCCTTCTCATGCACTATATCATGCAAGTTTAAGTCCTGGTTGAATAGAACCTAAAATTTCATTAATCTTTGTAGTAACTGGTTGGCTCTTTAAAGATTGTAGATCCATGTTTTGATCTGAAATTGTATTTGCAGTAGTTTTAAGTTGTTCATAAATTTGGTTTAACTTATCATTGTTGTTAAGAAGAATAAATTTTTCCATATTTGTCGGAATACCAGTGAAGTTAATCATTGGGTCACCATTTCATTGTTGCATTTCAGCATATGGAGATTCATCAATTGTTAAAAGAATGTTATTGTTCTTTTGATATTCTTTATCATGATAAGTAACTCTAAATGTTATGTTATAGGATTGTTCACCAGTGTCTGGATTAACAGTCATGTATGGTGTACCTAATCATCATCATAATGGGCTTGGAGCACCTTGAACAGATGATAAGAATTCATCTAATCCATTTACACAGTTTTTAAGTAAAACAGTTTTAATATCATTTGCAGTTTTATATCCTGTGAAGTTAGGAGCTTGTGCTGCAAATACATCATATGCTTGTTTAATTTGTTCAGCACTAATATGAAGTACTGTAGTAGGAATAGATTTTAATAATCAAGTTTCTTTAACAACTTGAGATGGAGTAATATACAAGCTTCCTGGGTATTCAGATGCTGAACCATCTACGTTGAAGATTGAACTATCTTCGAATGTGAATGATTGTTGGTCTGGGTCTGTATAGAAGTATAATCCAGAGAATTGGTATTGGTTGTTAACTTTTGGATCAAAAATTTGACATTCAGGATTAATACGAGTTTTCATGATACGAATTGGAAGATTGTTATCAGCAAAAATCTTGTTAATTCCATCTGTACATTTTTTGAATGTTGGAGTTTCATCAGCAGATGGTTGACTGTTGAATCAATCCATGTATTCAGCTTTTTGAACTTGTCCAATAATTTCTTGTTGAACAAAAGTACTGATTTGTCTTGCAACAGCATTTGATACAACAATTGATGAAGCAATGTTTTCAATTGAACCATTTTGTAATGAAGAAGTTGGTTCAAACACAACAGCTACACTAGTTCCTGAAACATAAGGATTAGTAGATGTTTGAAGTTTAGGAGTAATCATACCATTTAAAACAATCTTAGGGCTTGATGTTGTAAATGTTAATAAGTTTTTATCTCCTACTTTAGAAGCAGCTGCTTGATCAAAATTCATGCTTAATTGAATATTGTTAACTTGGTTACCTGAACCAATAGTTAAGTTATAGTCAGAACAATCTTTTAATGAGTTAGCAATTTGACTATAAGTTTGGCCATACATTTTTTGGCATAATTGGTTATCAGCTGATGTTAAAGTAACTGAAACATTAACTGATAAGTTTCCTGAGTTAGAGTTAGTAACATTAATTTTGCTTGGGTCTACTTGTCAAGCATTAGCAATCCCTTGTTTGAATGTTTCAATAATTTTAGCTTGTGCATTTTGAAGATCATTTTGAGCTTCTTGTGCATTAGGATAATTATTACATAACAATGCAGGAGATTCTTGTGATGGACTATAAACTCCAACAGGTAATGTTTTAAAGTTTAACAATGTATTAGATGCATATTGTGCAACACTAATACCACCAGTAATTTGAGTTGGGAATGATGATGTTGATGCTAAAATACCTGAACTAATTGAGAAGTTAGGTGTATTTGTTGGATACACAACTGCATCATTATAAGTAGATGATAATCCTAATGTTACAAAATAATGAAGGTTATCACTACCTGTATTAAATGTATCTTGTGGTAGTGTAATGTTATAAGCTGATAAATCATTATTTTTAACAAACTCTAATTGATTAACACTATCTTGGATACTTCTAGCAGCTTGTTTCATTGAAGCTGCACTATTATCAGAAAGCATTTGAACTTGATTTTTTAAAGTAGTGTTTAATAAATCAAGGTCAGCATTACTAATCATTACCTTTGCCGGGATTTGACTCGCTACAGATGCTTTTGTAGATAGTACATCTCCTTGAACAGATAATTCACCATCTGTTGCAATAGTTAATGGTGTAGTGCTATTTAATTTAACTGATACACTATATTTCTTAAAAGTTGAATCAGTTGGTTGTTGAGTTACCTCAACTGTTCCCACAGTAATTCCATTAGCTATTGGTTGAACAACTTGCTCAACTGCAGTTTTAATATTACTTTGAATAGCTTCTATTGCTGTTGGAACATTAAGTCCTTGCAATGTACTTTTAATTGCAGAACTAATTGAGTTTACAGCAGATGCATTAAGTTGGATACCACTTTGTTGTCCATTAGTTGATCCACCATCTGAAGTACCGCTTCCACAACTAGAAACACTTGCAGCTACCGCAACAGGTGCAGCAACTGTAGCAACTGCACCAAAAGCAATTGCTATAACTTTAGATTTTTTATTCATGGAATTTCTCCCTTTTATTAAAATTCTTTAATTTTTCTTTTTCTTTTCTTAGTCTTTACACAATTATTATAACCGATGTATTTTGATTATTATTAAAAAATATTTAGGCTAAAAATCTATAATAAAAAATTAAAAAATTGTTTTTTCATTGTCAAAGAAATCCAAAAATTTTAACCAAAAAAACCTATATCTATCCTATATTAATATATAAGAATGATAATTTAATTAATAATGCCTTAAAGTTTCATTTTGCTATTTTGATAGATATTAGCAGAGTAGAAAATTTGTTGATTTTATATTAAGTAAATAAAAACATACTAGAAAATAATTCCTAGTATGTTATGTTCATTATTTTGATAAATATATTTTCTTGAATTAGGGAAAGAGAAAATATACACATGTAATAACTAATATATTAGATATAAAAGTTATGAAGTTTTATCGAGAAAATTTTATGCGGATAACTTAATTCCAGTTTTGAAATATTGTTTAGGACATAAGTATCATTCATCATTATAATGTCCTACAGATAGGTTGGCTGAGCTTGATACATATGGCCCACCAGGATAATCAGTTTTAGGGAATCCTGCTAAACAAATAGATAATTTTGATCCTTGGTATCCATCAATGTTTGTGCTTGAGTTATGAACTCATCCACCTCAGTTGTTGTATCATCCAACTTGTAGTCCTGGATATAATTGAGTTAATAATGCATTGATTTGAGTTGTGATTGGATCAGTTTTAAAATCATCTAAATTGAAACTTTCTGAAGTAATTTTAGCAGCAAGTTTTGGCAATAATGTGTTGATTTGGTTAATAACATCAACATTAGATAATACTAATTGTCTTGGGAATGCTGTATTTACATTGTTGAATACAAGTGTGTAAGCATTGTCTCAAGTACTTACTGAAGCATATTCAGTTGGTTCAACAGTAACAATTAAATCGCTTGTTGCATTTTTATCTGCACTTGCAAACCCAATATCAAGGTTTGGTTGGAAGATAATGTTTCCAGTTTTTTCATCAGTCACGAAACTTCCTGAACCACCTCAAACACCGAAACTATATTGAGCTTCTGGAGCTAAATTATTAAATATTTGAGTCATTTGTGGACCGATTTTTTCTGTTCACATATTTTGAATTGTTGTTCTGTCTTTAGTGTTAATGTATTGTGCAGTACTTTCAAATAAGTCTCACATTTCTTTTACTTTAGCTGCATCAATATTTAATACAGTAACTGGAATAGCTTTAAGTAATCAAGCTTTTGAAGTTGATTTTTTTGGTTGGAAGTATTCAACACCTAAAGAGTTAGAAGAACCTGTGTAGAATAATGTGTTATCTTCAAACACAAATGCTTGAGAATCTTTTGTAGCATACATGTTAAGACCTTCAACATATTCATATTGTGAATTAACAGATTCATCGAATTTTCTATCAAATCCTCAAATAGCTGTTTTTGCAATTTTAACATCTGTAATACCATTAGAAGTTAAGATATCATTAATTCCACTTGAAATTCTCATAGACATTGGATCTGCATCAGTATTTCCTTTTAATTTATCATTTTCATTTCATTCAGATTTAGTAACTTTAGCAATTTCAGAAATCATGTATTCATTGATTTGAGTTGCAACAGCATTTGAAATAACAATTCCTTTTGGAATAACTTCTGCAGTACCGTTTTCTCCAGTTGCTGTTGAATTTAAAGCAATACCAACTTTTGAACTAAATCAATTGTTTGAAGAAGTGCTTACTGAAGGAGAAACACTGTTGTTAATTCTAACAGCTACATTACCAATCTTGTAGTTCAATACTTGAAGTGAATTGATATTACTTGGAGATTGTGCTGTTAATCTAAATGAAACCTGGATTTGATTAATATCATTTCCAATTCCTATTTGACTTTCGTAGTCAGCGCATTGTTTAACTCCAGTAACTAACTCAACATATGTTTTGTTATATAAAGCTTGACATAAAGCATCACTTGCTGATGTTAAGTTGAAGCTAACATCCATACTTAATGAGTTATTAAAAGGTGCTGATACACTAATAAGGTTTGAGTCAACCCCTAATTGATGAGCGATTGCTGTTTGGAATGCACTAGCAAAAACAGTTCTTGCATTAGCAACATCTGCAATAGCAGCATCATAGTTTTCATAATTCTTAACTAAGTATGCAGTTGATTCTGTTGAAAGGTTAAGCACATTCAATGGGTTTTTAGCAAAGTTAACTAATACTAATGATGAGTATTGGTTTAAACTTAAGTTTTGTGTGATAGCTGATGCATAAGCTACTGTTGAAGATAATTTGTTTCCATTAATTGTGAAATTTGCATCAGATGATGGGTAAGTGATTGGTTTAGCACAATTTAATTGGAAAGTTGCTGAATAATTAATTCCTTTGTTTTCAGCAGCTGGTACAGCAGTTAATGTAACACCACTAACAGTAATTTTTTGACTAGTCATAAAACTTAGTCCATTTAATTGTTCAGTAATAGTGTTTCTTGCTGTATTAACAACTGAACTAGTAGTTTCATTAATTGTAGCTACTACGTTTTGAATTGTTTGATTAATTTCAGCTAAGTTTTCTGTTGAAACTTTTGCAATAGTTGAGATTGTAGTTTCAATTGGAGCATCAATTGTTACATTAGATCCAGCAATAGTGAAACCACTACCTGTTGCAGGTAATTGTAATGTTTTGCTTGATTGTAATTCAAAAGAAACATTATAAGCTTCTAGGTCATTAGAAGTTGTTTTAGTTAATGTAGCAGAAGATGCTGAAACACCTTTTGAAGATAATTGTGTTACACCATTAATAGCTTCTAATACTTTTGTTTGAATTACTGAAACTTCTTCTCCTTCAGTAACATTTTTAATTACTGAATCAATTGCAGTTTGAACAGCAGTTAGATCTGAAGTTTCTAGAACAACAGTTTGTTTTAATGCACTAGTAATAGCTGATGTTGTTGTAATTGTATTACCAGTTACTTCAAAGTGAGCATTAGATTCATAACTTAAAGTTTTAGAATCACTAGATAAGTCGAAACTTACTTTGTATTGAACATTATCAACACTTGGATCACTAGCTTCTGTTAAATGTACATTAGCAACATTGATTGAATTAGTTGTAATGAAGCTTAATCCTTTAATACCTGCTAGTATATCAGCTTCAACAGTTGTTACTTGGTCAACAGAAGCAATTGCTGAAACTTTTGGTTGAATAACATTTGTATAAATTTCATCTAATTGAGCAGATGTAATATTAATAATTGTAGAGATACTTGTTTTAACTGGATTAGTAGTAGTAACTGATGGACCACTTACTGTAAGTCCTTCTGCAGTACCATTAATAGTTAGATTTTTTTCTCCACTATGAAGAACTACTTTAACTGTATATGCAATGAAGTTTTCTACAGTTGATGGAGTTAATTCAATTGAATTTACAACTACATGTTTAGTTGTCAAAGTTGGTAATGCATTAATAGCATTAGTTAAATCAGTTTTGATTTGATCTTGTGATAAACTTTCATCAGTTATTTTAGAAACTGTTTCATTAATTGCATTTGAAATAGCACCTAAATCAGTTGCATCTAAAACAACCTCTTGTTTAATTGCAGTAACAAGTGAAGTTTTAGTTTTTAATGTATTGCCATCAGTACTAAAGTAATCATTAGTTGCTGGGTATACAATTGTTTTACTATCAGAACTTGATAAAGTAACACTTGCAAAGTATTGTGCATAATCTGATGTTGAAGCTGGGTCTAGTTCTAGATTAACGGTATCAACTTGTAATCCCTTAGATGTAAGAGTTTGAGATGTATTTAAAGTTTCTTTAATACTGTCAGTAACACTAACGATTTCTGATGATGCTGCTAGCGCAGTAACTTTAGGATTAATAACATTGTAAATAGCTTGTAAATCTTCAGCTGTTAATTCTACTTGAGTAGAGATTTTACTTACAACAGGAGCTTTTGTAGTTAATGTATCATTAGCTGCAGTTAATACTCCATCAGTTGCAATATCTAATGTATTACTTGAAGTTAAATGTAAAGATACTGCATATTGTTTAAAGTGATCATCACTAGTTGAATCTGCAACAGTTACTGAATCAACTTGAACACCTGGAACATCAGCAGTTAAAACTGTATTAACAGCTAATTTAATATCATCTTGGATTTTTTCATTTGTTTCAGGAGCAGTTAAATTTGTAATTACATTTGTTAAAGCATCATTAATTTTAGAAATTACTGAAGATGAGATTGCAATACTATTTTTATAACTTGCTTGAATAGCAGTTGTTAATGTGATTGTTTTATCAACACATGTAAAGAAAGAATCTGATTCTGGTCAAACTAATTCTTTATCTGCTGGTGTATTAAATGTAATGCTAGGTTTATATGAATCTATATTATCTGTTGTTGTTTTGTTTAATTCAACATTAGCGACAGTTACATTGTTGTCTTTGAAAAATTGAATTTCATTAATTTCAGTAGGTAATGAAGATTGAACAGATGTTGCATCTGCTGCTGATTTCATACCAGTGATAGCAGCACTAACTTTATCATGAACCAATGATAATGTAGCTGTATCAACTGTAATTTTATTGTTTACAGGTGGAGTTGGAGGAGTGACTGTAATTGCTGTAGCAAATGGTTGAGTACTTGTTCATTGGTTGTCAGCAATTGTGAATGTTTCATTATCAGGAACTGTAATTGGTTTTGTTGGAGTTACTGATAAAGCAAATGATACGTTGTATTTAATTTGATCACCAACTGTTACTTCATTTAATTGCAAATTATCAACACTAATGTTATTAGTTTTAATAACAGCTACTTCATTTAATTTAGATAAGATAGTTTGTTTTGTTGCTTCTAAATTATCTTTGTTGTTTAATGTAGCTAAGTTATCTGTGAAAATAGTTGCAATTGCAACAACATCATCATTAGAGAATGATATATCCTTTTCTGGCTCAGGTTGAGGTTCAGGAGTTGGAGTAACTGTAATTTTAGTAGCTAATGGATTTTTTGTTGAAATAGTATTTCCATTAACATTGAAGTATTCATTATTAGCTAATGTTAATTTATTTCCAGATGATAATGTAACTGAAACATTATATTTAACATCTGCCGAACCTTTAACTGGAGTCATTTCAACAGTAGCAACTGTTATCTTGTTAGTAGTAAAGAATGGACTTGATTCTAATTGAGATTTAATTGATTCTTTTGTAGCATCAACTTGGTCTTCACTTGTCATGTTTGAAACAACACTAACCAATGCATCATTGATAGTTTTCAGTGTTTCTGCACTAACTTCAACATTTTCAGGTGTAGGACCAGGTGCAGGTGGTGGTGTAGGACCAGGTGCAGGTGGTTCAACTGGATCTGGCCCAGGTGGAGTAGGTCCTGGTTGAGGTTGTGGAGCTGGAGATGGGTCAACAGGTGTATCAGGTTGTTGACTGTTATCAGAACCATCAATATTACCAGAACCACATGCTGTTGTAGCTAAAGACACAGCAAGAGGAACTGTAATTGTAGCAACAGCACCTAAACTGATTGCTATAATTTTTGATTTTTTATTCATGATTACCTTTCGTAATTTTCCTTTTATTCTTTTCTTTATGCCTTTATTATATATATATATATATATATAAATGAGCAAAAAAAGTAGTCAAAATAGATAAAAAAGTTTTAGATTTTGGCATTTTTAAATAAAAAACCTATGCTTTTAAAGAATTTTCCACAAAAAACTAATAAACCAAGACATCTTACAGGGCCAAGATTTTGATATAAAAAACACACCATTTTTGGTGTGTTCTGTTTTATAATAAATACTATTTATCAGGTAATGAACTGTAAAGTACTTTAGTAGTTGTTGTATACTTAGGTAGTAAGTATCAACCATTATTAGATGTTCCAGTAATCATTTGAGATGATGTACTATTAATAGTAATACCAGTATATCCTGCAGGTAATATAACTCTAATACCTAATCTAATGTTTGCATAGCCATTAGATGGACTATAGTATTTTCAACCATTTCATACAGTATATCATTCAATCTTCATAGCTGGATTGATTTTTTGTAATAATGCATTGATTCTACTTGTTGTTGCTGGTGGAATGTGGTCTAAGTCTTCTTTTTTCGTTAATGATTCTGTAATTGTTCTTAATTCAGTATAGATATCATTAAGAATAGACATGTCTGTAATCAATACTCTTTTTTGATCAGTAGGAATATTGTTAAAGTAGATTAGTGAATCTCCTTGTCAGTTTTTAACATAAGAGAATTCATTTTTAGGAACAGTTACAACAATACTATTATTAGCTTGGTAATTAGTATCTCTATATTTAACTCTGAAATATGGGTTATATGTTAATTGGTCAGTATCAGGTTTAGTATAATAACTATCAATACCAACTAATCAAGTGATAGGAGATGGAATATTTTTTGAGCTAAATGCAGCATTAATAGTGTTTCCACAATTATTGATAATTAAATCAACAATTTGAGAATCTGTTAAGTTTCCAGTTACTTTAGGTTGGATTGAACACAATGCATCATAAATAGAAGTTACATCTTCAGTTGTTAAATTAACAACTGTTGTTGGAACTGATTTTAATAATCAAGTTTTTTGAACTTTTTCACTAGGATAAATATACATTGAACCTGGATAGCTTGACCCACTTGTTGCTATTCCTGTACCAAATATTGAGTTATCTTCAAATGTAAATGATTGTGAATTAGGAGTAGTATATAAATATAGTCCTGCATATTCATATTGGTTGTTAGTAGTTGGGTCAAATTGTAAACAGTTACTATATGAACGGATGTTGGCAAATTGAACATCAATACTATTATCAGTTAAGATTTTGTTAATTCCATTTATTAATATTTGACAAGGAGCTGAAACAGCATCTGTTGGTTTTGAATTAAATAAATTCATAAAATCTGTTTTAGAGATTTTAGCAAAGAATTGATCTCTAATGTATTCATTAATTTGTTGAGCAACTGCGTTTGAAATCACAGTTGATTTTTGAATATTAATTAATTGACCATTTGTTAATGATGAGTTTTGATCAAATACCATTGCAACACGAGAACTATTAACATATGGAGTTTTAGATTTATTAATTATTGCAGTAAATACATTATTAATTAATACATCTG
Organism: Ureaplasma sp.; assembly: GCA_020024775.1. Lineage (GTDB taxonomy): Bacteria > Bacillota_I > Bacilli_A > Mycoplasmatales > Mycoplasmoidaceae > Ureaplasma. Next base: position 15,550 of record JAHHTF010000009.1, read on the forward strand.
GAGAGTTAACTGAGAAAGTCAAGATTTTTTGGTTTCCAACTGACATTGGAGCAGCTTGATCAATTCAGAATGTTAATCTAATTTTATCAATGTTTGTACTAGCACCTAATGATTCTGTGTAATCAGAACATCCTTTAATAGATTTAGAAATTTGATCAAAAGATTGCCCATAGATTTTTTGACAAACATCAGTATTACTTGGTGTTAAAACCAATTGGAATTTTAAAGATAAATCTTTATTGTTATATGTATTTAAATAAAAACTATCCTCAGGAATTCCTCATGAAGTTGCAATTGCTTTTTTAAATACATTGATTGTATTAGTTTGAGCAGTTTTTAAGTTAGCGGATGATAATGCAGTTGATGCATCTTGATAGTTTGTACAAACTACACCTTGTGATACATATTGTGGTTCGTATGATGGAACTGGTTTTTTAGCAAAGTTAAAAAATGTTTTAGTTGCAAAATCTGATATTGTATTTCCAGTAACATCAGGAGATGGAGTAGGTGTTGGTGTAGGTGTTGGTGTTGGAGTAGGTGCTGGAGTAGGAGTATCTGTTGATTCTGCAGAATCAGAAGAACCAGCTCCACATGATGTTGTAGTTAAAGACACAGCAAGTGGAATACAAATTGTGGCAATAGCCCCCAAACTAATTGCTAGAATTTTAGCTTTTTTATTCATGGATACCTTTCGTAAAAATTTACTTATATATTCTTTATTTCGTTATGACACCTTTATTATATATATATATATATATAAATGAGCAAAAAAAGTAGTCAAAATCGATAAAAATAATCTATATTAATTAAAATATTTACAAAAGTGACATATTTTCAACAAAAAAACTCTGAAGTTTTAGTTTATATCTTCAAAGTTATTAATAAAATACTTCTAATAAATATAATCCACAACCAGCAACTTTATCAATTGCTGCACCTTTTTTGGGATTATTAAAAAGTTCTAAAATCTCTGATTCACTAATTTTAGACTCATTATATTTCAAGAATACACTAACAATCATTCTTACCATGTTCTTCAAAAATCCATCTCCATTAATAAAGATTGTTGTTGTGTTTCTAGAATTCTTAAACTTAATATAATTAATAGTTCTTACATTGTTTTCAATTTCAGAAGTACTGAAAGAAAGGAAATTATGTTTCCCAATAAACAATTTAGCTATCTTTTTAAGTTTTCTTAAATTAATTGGTTGGCTATATTGATATTCATAGTTTCTTTTAAATAAATCAAATTTAGATTTATTAATTACATACATATAGGTTTTATTTTTAGCTGAGAATCTTGCATGAAAGGTATTTGAAACCTTTTCACAAGATTTCATAAAAACACCTTTAGTATTTAATTTCTTGTTAATGACTTCTAAAACAATATTAGGATCTAATTCATTATCTTTAACTTTGAAACTAAATACTTGGTTTAATGCATGAACATATTTATCAGTTCTACCTGAAGCAAAAATATTAATCTTTTGATTAAATAAAAAAGAGAGTTCATCCTGGATTGTTTCTTGGATAGTAACTACATCTTTTTGAATTGCTCATCCGTGGAATAAACTTCCATCATATGAGATAATACATTTATAATTGCACATGCTAAGACAGCACTCCAATTTCAAATAAACCTAATGGTGAAAACAATAATGGTTTAATGGTCACACCAATATATAAACCTAATAATAGTGCAAGGATGCTAAATCCTAACCATTCCCAAATTGATACACTAAACTTTCTGTATCTAGTTCTTGCATATCTTGGGTTATAAGCTCTTGCATCAATAGCATTAGCTAGTTCTTCAGCTTTTTTGAAAGCGATACTAAATAGTGGAACAATCAATGAAACTAATGCTTTCATTTTTACAGCAAAGTTACCGTTCTTAAAATCGATTCCTCTAGATGCTTGAGCATTCATGATTCTTTTAGATTCAATTAATAATGAAGGAATGAATCTTAAAGCAATGGCAATCATCATTGATGCTTCATTAACTGGTAGTCTAAAAATCTTCAATGGACTTAATAGATTTTCAAATGCATAAGTTAATTCAAGTGAATTAGTTGTAGATGTTAATAATGTTGCAGCCATAATCATTAACATAACCTTTAATGTAACAAAGATAGCTAATTGAATTGCTTGTGGAGAGAATGTATATCAATTAGTTTGGAAATACACAAAAGCATTATGATAACTAGATGAATTAGTTATTGCTAATGTTTTATATGATTGGCCATCTAATGTTCATTCATTATTAACTACTCAATAATATTTTTGAGCAGCAAGAATTTGACTAGGAGTTGCTTCAGCACCTGGTGCTAATCCAATTGCTTGTAATAGATTTTCTTTAGCTGCTAAGTTTAATCCATTTCATGATTTAACTAATACTGCTTCATCTACATTATTTTGAGCAATTACTTTATCAATAAATACTGAATCAGTTGGAACAATTCCTCCAACTTTTCCACCCCATAAATCTGAAATATAGATTCCATTATTGGGTTGGCTTAAATTTGAGATTGGGCCTCAAATAATTGATTTGTTTCCTAAAATAATATCAAATTGATTTGTGATGTTCACTGCAATTGGATCTTTATAAATTATCCAGTTTATTAATATTAGCAAAGTTAACAAGATGAGGGCAGATTTAACAATGTTAAAAAAAGTCTTTCTTGAAATCTTAGCTAATATAAACAAAATAGATAAAACAATAAATAAGATAATTTGAGCAAAGAAACCAAGTGGTAAGAAAATCATACAGATAATTAAAACAAAACCTATGATTTTCAAGGTTGGGTTTAAACGATGTAGAACTGATTTATTATACTGTGATGTTGTTGTAAACATTATTGTTCTCCACTTAAAAAATCAATTAAAGTACTAGCTAGTTCTTCAACTGTTTTTGGTTTCTTATCTAATAGTTTTGCAAATGATGCATCTTTTTGAATTAAATTTTTGATTGTTTTGATTACCTTAGGAGTATCAATCGATGTTGATTCTAAAATGTAATCATTCATAAAGATATCATATGGAGTTCCATGAGCAATGATTTCTCCATCATTCATAACAATAACTTCATCTGCAATTTGTAATACATGGTCCATAGTATGTGTAATCACAAATACAGATTTGTTATTTGCTTTTGCATCTAAAATGATATCCATCATTTCTTGTTCACCAACAGGATCTAATCCTGCAGTTGGTTCATCAAAGATTAAAACATTAGTATCAATTGCTAAAATCCCTGCAATCGCAACTCTTCTTTTTTGACCACCTGATAAACCAAATGGGTTTCTTGGTAAAAACTCATCACCCATTCCTAGTTTGTTTAAAAAGAATTTAGCAGATTTCTTTGCTTCATCTTTTTTCATCCCTAATGCAACTGGGCCAAACATAATATCTTTTTCAATTGTGTCTTTGAACAATTGGTATTCAGGGAATTGAAAAACCATTCCAATTTCTTTTCTTAGTTTTTTGAATTCCTTAATTTTTTTCATCTTTCTTTTTTGTTTATAAGAAGGATTATTAATTGTTTCAACAATATTGAAATTTTGAATGTAATCCATTGGATATGATTCTTTGATTTCAAATTTGTTTTCAGGATTTAGTTTTATTATAAAGGCACTAAAATCTTCTTTAACTCAATTTAGATTTTTGATTCTTTTAATACTATCTATCTTAACTTTATAATTCCCAGAGATAATTATTCTAGCAATTGATGTATTTAATTTCTTTGTATTAATAACAATAATTCTAGATAGTTCATCATTTAGGTTATCTTGGGTTTTATCTAATGGCATTATCTTTAATTTATCTAAACCTCAATTAAACCCAATATTTACAATTGGGGTTTTAACTTCTCCATATTTAGATGTCATTAGTCCATTAAAATGAGTTACTAATGTAGATTTCCCAGAACCAGAATTCCCAATAATACAATAAATCTTATTTTTGAAGAACTTATAATTGATGTTGTTTAGTGCAACATATTCTTGTTCTGTTTTTTCAGCATATACACTATATAAGTTATTGACTTCTATTATTTTTTCATCAGACATATTTTATCAATTAACTCCTGTGCATTTAATGTTCTTGGGATTTCTTTGAACTTATCATTTAATAAATAAGATAATTTTAAAGTATATGGAAAGTCTAATTTTAAAGCTTCCATTCTTTCATGATCTGTAAAAATTTCAGAAGGTTTACCATTAGCTACAACCCGACCCGCTTCCATTACAATTACTCTATCTGCACTGATTACTTCTTCCATATCATGAGTAATAGAAATAATCGTCTTTTTAGCTTTTTGTTTTAAATCTAAAATAATTTGTTTTAATTCTTCTTTACCTTTTGGGTCTAGCATTGAAGTAGATTCATCAAACAACATAATTTCAGGATTAATTGCTAATACTGAAGCAATTGCTACTCTTTGCTTTTGACCTCCAGATAATTGACTTGGTTCTTTTTTAAGCAAATCAGTGATATTAGCAATCTTTGCTGCAATATCAATTGTTGGTTGCATAATTTCTCTTGGGTATCTTCTGTTTTCTAACCCAAAAGCAATATCATCTTCTGCAGTCAAACCAACAAATTGGTTATCTGGGTTTTGGAAAACAATTCCAATATTGTTACGAATTTCTTTAATTGTTTCCAAAGATATTACATTATCTAAAACATGTACAAAACCACTTTGCGGTTTTAATAATCCTGTTAGTACTTTTGAGATAGTGGATTTACCTGATCCATTATGCCCAATGATACAAACATACTCATTAGGGTATATGTCAAAAGAGACATTGTTTAAAACAGGTGTCCCTTCTACATAACTAAAGCAAATATTATTAAAAGATATAATTGGTTTCATATCTATAAATTATACCAAATATATTTAATGTGATTATTCTATTATATTGTTTGGTTTATGGTTCAATATCCTTGGAACATTTTGGATATCCAAAAAGAAAAACCAATTTATCAAAATAAAGATAAACTGGTTTAATGAGTTATGTTATTGGATGTTGCTTGGTAAAGTGCGGAGAATATTAGATAAATTATCTCTTAATTGTTGTAATGTTAAATTCGAAACTATTTCTTTATTTGCATTAGGACCATAACTTTGTGTAAGACCATATACATATTCACCACTTGCATTTGGTGTTAATTCATATCTATATTCATTTGTAAAAGTTTCTTTTTTATTAGAAGAATTTACACCTGAAAAAGTAATGTTGCAAGTCAATTGAGTTCCTTCTAATTTAATTGTTCCACTAGATTTTGGTTTAGTTAATTTTTGAGCTAATGAATCATTCAATCCTTTTACAAGGAATGCGTTGTACAAATGACAAAGTGTTTCATAGTCGAATCTATTACCTATTGAAGGATCTGGATTATATTGAACTTCTGGGAATGTTGGGCCTTGATAATCTGGATTTAGAGTTTGGTCTAAAGTATATAAACCATAAAGCACTTCTTTCAAGAGAAAAGAAGTTAATTCCGCAGGTTCGACATATGACTCAACACCTGAAGATTCACTTCTCATTACTCTATCATAATATCCACGATCATTTGGTGTTAGAGTAAAAGTATCAGAAGTTGTTTCTTTAATAATATTTGGTTGAGATGGTTCTTGCGCCATAGGGTCTGATTCCTCTTGCCGAATTGAATCTATTAAGATTTTAAACTCGAAACCAATCAAAGAAACTTTAAGTTCACTTTTATTAACAGGGGAACTGTGGCCTTCATCTTTCATCATCAGTTTGTAATTATTGTATATACGTTCAACATCATTAAGACGAAATTTTGATTTAATAGAACTATCAGGTTTATAAATAATATTTGGATTACTACTAACTTCTTCTGCTGAGCTAGACCCACAAGATGTAGTAGTTAATGCAATTGTGGTTGGAACTACAGCTAAAGCTACTACGCCAAAAGCTCCTAACAAAATTTTAGATTTTAATTTCATAATTATTTCCTCCTTGAAATAAATTTCCATGATAATTATATAACAAAATTGGGGGGGGTGAAATTATTGCCAATTTAACCGAATACATAATAAAAGGATTCTTGTTGCAATAACAAAAATCCTATATATTATCTTTTTCTTTTTGATACTAAATATACTATCAAAGCAATTAATCCTAAAATAACAAATAACACTAAAAAGAAAATTAAGTTTCTTTTGTTGGTTGCTTTTTTTACTGCTATTTTTTCTTCAGGAGTCATAATTGGAACACTAAACTCCAATTCTACTTTATTGATTCTTGATCAATTAATTAATTGAGATATTATCTGCCACAATAATACTAACCCAGTTAATGTTCCGATAGTAATGTAACAAATCTTTGGAAAATAATATAGTTTATCTAATGGATTAGACCCCATTGTTAAAGCGCCAAAATGTACCATATTACTTGGTATGGTATTTGTGCTTACAAAATAAACTACAATACACATAATCAATAAATAGAATCCTGCAATCAAATAGAATGTGCAACATAATCAATTAATATTAATAAATGATATTAATAATTTTTTATATAGATTCTGAGTAACTGTTGAAACTTCTTTGGGATCAAAATTATTCTTATTTGCATATATATATTTTTTAAGTGTTGCAAATGACACTGCTTGAATAATCAATGCAATTAAAGCAATGATTCCAATAATTCCGGGAATTGCATAATAGCCATTATTAAATCAAGTGCTAGTAGCTAATATTTTTTTATAGTCTACTAATATAAAGAAAATAATTGCAATAAGAGAACCTAATAAAAAAGAAATACTAATACTTAGCTTTGCTAGTGTTATGTTCTTTTCTACATAAAAGAATCTTGGTAAACTTTGCTTTTGAACTTGGGCTTCATAAAACTTTTGATTATTTTCTTCAACAGCAATTTGTTGTTGTTCATCTAATTCGGTTTCAACCTCAAAAGGGTTTTTAATTGTATTTACAAACACCTTGTAAGGATTTTGCATAGTCTTAGTATGATTAACTTGAACTTGTGGTGTTATCTTTGCTTGATTAATTTCTGGTTTGTTTAATACTTGAGAATATTGTGTTGGTTCATCAACTACTTCAAATGGATTAAATCCCAAATCTTTGTTTTTATTGTTTTGATTTGCATTATTATTGTTAATCAAATCTTTATATGGATTATCTATATGGTTCATACTTTAACTCCCAATCAGTAGAATCACTACTAGATTTTATTGATTTTTTATAAATAAGATCTCTGAAGTATCTATTTAAAGTTATAACACCAACAAAGATAAATCAATATGCAATCATAAAGAAAATAATATATCAAGCACCAAATGGATGGTGTGAAAATGAATTAGGTAATGTTGGGTTGCAGTTAGTTACTCAATCATAAACCGATGTTGTTGTTAAGAATGGAGAAAACAATGCATATAGTAAATAGATTGTTGGAACAATCATACCAAACTTTAAAGTACTCATTAAATCTGAATTACTATTTTTAACTATTTTATTTTTTTTCATCGAAACAAATCCAGTTGATACAAAAACAATTGGATTTATAATATGTTCTCAAATTGTTTTAGCTCATTTACGAGCAGGTCATAGTTTTGCTTTTTCAGATTGAAATGGTAATAGTGCAAAATTGTATGTTAAACAAACAATTACAATATAAGCAATTAAACAAACTAAGATTGAATCATTTTTAAACATTTTAGCTCTCGGGAACATTAGTTTAAAAATCACATAAATGTAGCACATTAAATTAGTTTGAATCGTAAAAAATTGAAGTCCATCAAATCACATGTTTTCTAATGGAACAAAGTTTTCAGTTCCAGGAGGTGGTGCTTGTTCAGTAGATGGAATAGGAAACCATAACATGATTACCATTGGAGTCATTACAATTAGAACAATGAAATACATTACTCATTTTCATCTACTAGCACTAACATCAATTTCAGATTCTAAAGTAAAAGGATTTTTTAGTCATCCTAAGAACTTATCATATTTATTTTTCTTACTTGCTACAACAATTGTTCCAATATTTAAAAAAGGAATCATTGACATAGCAATAAAAGCTTCTGTTACAATATCATCAGTTGGTTTTAATTTAAAATATCATGTGATTTGAATAATTGTTCAGATCAAGAAAGTAGTGTATCAAAATAGTGCAAATAAAAACAAGTCTCTTACAGTTTGAACACCTGATGGAACTTGTCCTACTAATTGAGCATCTCCAACCATTGAAACATAGTTTGGTTGGAATCCAATCCCACAAAAAGTTATTCATAAACAACTTAATAACATCAACATAAAAGAAAAGAAAATGATTTTAGAATAAAAATCATAATCCAATCTTTTTACTTGATGAATAAATGGAATTTTTTCTTTTTTCTGCTCAAATTTCAAATCTGTCATAATATTTTAATTATATAATTAACTTTTACTTTTTTTTAGATAAAATTATTCTATTGTAAAAATTATGACTAGATTTAAGAAATATCAAAACTATCGGAATTCTAACAATGTTGAACCTAATTTATTTTTAAAAGAAAAAATCTGATTAAAAACAAATGAGTTTAAAAATCAAATTGATACTCTAATTAAAAATGATGAATTAGATTCAATAGTTTTTAATGACAATGGATTTGAGCATTGATACTTAGATGATGCAAGTATCAACCCAATTTATAATCAGTTTTGATTAAACAAATCTATGATGTTACAAATTCAAAAGATTGATAATAAACAAAACCAAGATGATTCTAATAAAAACACAGAACTAGTTTCTGAAATTGATTATGTTGCAATCAATCAAATGATCATTAAACATAAACAACTAAAACTATATCAAAAAAATAAACGTCAAAAACAATTCAAAATTCTTTTAATTCTAGGAATGCTATTGTTGGTTATTTTGATTATTGTAATGTTTGCTTTATTATTTTAAATTGTAGAAAGGGATTGTATACAAACATGTTTAGTAAAAACAAAACTTTTAAAATTACTTTAGATGGGCCTGCAGGAACAGGTAAATCAACAATTGCTAAAACATTAGCTAATAAGTTTAATGATTTCATGTATATTAACACTGGTTCGATGTATCGAACAATCAGTTATTATTTATTAAAAAACAACCTTGATTACAATAACATTAAAGAAGTAAAGAAACATCTTAAAAATATCAAAATTGATTTAGACAATGATTTAGTTTATTTAATTTCAAATAATACCAAACAAGAAGTTTCTAACTTAATTAGAACTAAAGAAATTGAAGCTATTACATCTATTATTTCTACTTATGGTTGTGTTAGAGAAAAACTAATCAAAGAACAAAGAAAGATAGCTAAACAAAAGAATGTAATAATGGATGGTAGAGATATTGGTTCTGTTGTTTTAAAAGATGCACAACTAAAAGTATATCTGGATGCATCTAGCCACGAACGTGCAATCAGAAGATATAATCAATTAATAGAACAAGATAGTTCTAAGACTTATGATCTAAATGAAATAGAACAATTCATTGTTCAAAGAGATTTAGCTGATAAGTCTAGAAAACTGTCTCCATTAATAGTACCTAAGAATGCAATTAAAATTGATACTACTAATAAAACAGTTGATGAAATTATTAATTATTTAGAACAATTATATATCCAAAGAAGAAATTTGAAATAATGAAAAAGGAGAAGGGATTGGCTCCTAGTTCGTGATTTACACAAACTTGGAACCAATCCCATAGAAAAAGTGGGCCCCTTCTTTTCGGTTCCCACAAAATTTCCTAATTACCCTTGTTTTGTTAAATTTGGTTAATTTATTTTTTAACTTTTTTGAAATTTGAGCATTATATTAAAGTGAGGAGGTAAATTGGGTGTTAGCCCAATCAGTTGATTAAGGTTTTGTATAGTTCTGGTTGAGTGTCTGGATCAACAATTACATATTCAGTGGTGAATTTTTGTTTCATGATTGCAGCTTCTGAATTTGGTTTCTTGTCAAAATTTGCCGCTGTTTTCATTGAATCAAAGAAATATTCGTTATTAAGCATTTCCAGAAATTTTTCTGGAGTTAATTTATTGCAATATGTGAAATCCACTGATGGATGGTTACTTGAATAAATATTTGAATAAAACCCGCCTATGTCATCTCATTGATTTTCGGTTCCAAAAGCTTGGAATTTCCCTGGATATGCATTTAATGAATAATCAACACCTTGAAAATTAGAAGGATTACCATAATCTCCAAATGTGTATTTTGTATGTAAACTATCTATAAAGATTGAATAATTTTTAATAATTTCTAAACTAGAAGAGATGTTGTATTGAGTTATTGGTAATGGCATTCATAATTGAAAAGATGTTGTAGTGTTGAATGCTGGTGAAAGAATTTTATTAATTTTTGGGGGTGGAACATCAACATTACGGACAACACAATAAAATCTTGGGTCCCCACTTTGTACTTGTGGAATTAACTCACCTTTTTGAATAATTCTAGATAAGTCAATCCCTGATCCATTACCATTCAAGGAAATAAATTGAGCACAATTAATTATTGCAATTTCACATTGAGTTTCTGGTGTTATGTAAATAGTTGGAGTGTAAAATGAGACTAAATTATTAGAATTCCTAATAGTAATTTCAAACTTTTTAATATTTGGGTAGTGTGGGTCATTGGCCTCTATAAACTGATTATTCAATTTCCCATATGAAATCATATCTAGATTTGGAAGAGGTGGTAAAACTAATCTTATTTCCTCTGCGTAATAAGGAATAACAATTTGTCTTATTTTTGCACAATTTTCTTGCCCTATTTTTTGCATACCAGCAGAATCTATTTTTTTAAATTTATCTGGTATTATTATTGCACCTGTGGATTCATCAAAATATTTTAAGAATTCTGATTCAGAAGTCATTCTAAATACATCATCATCATTTGAATCTGAGCATGAAGATAAAGAGGTAGCTAATACTGTAGTTGTAGCAATTAAAGAAAATGAAAGAAGAGAAGAAATAATTATTTTTTTCTTGTTATTTTTCATTGCTATTATTTTAAAACATAAGAATTATTTCTTATATATTCTGTAATATCATTAATTGCACTTTCTCTATCTTCATATGTATATTCCTTATTGTTAAATGATACTGTATACAAACAAAATACATTGTTTCTTAATTTAATTTGTACAAACTTATTATCAACCATTTTATCAGTTCTATACATTATAAATTCTTCATCTGGATTTATTCTATATGCTCTTTTAGAATTTGATAATACCATTTGGATACTGTCCACAAATTGCGGAGCTCCACAAATTGGGAATGGTCTAGTTGCTGATATTCTTTCAACATTATTACCTGGGTCCATAAAATTAATTTTAATTGGAACATTAAATTGTAAATATTTATCGACTAATTGTTTATATTGTTCATTATTGAAAGCTAATTCTGAACTAAAATCTATATTTGTGAAAGATGGATTTATAAATTGTGATGATTCTAATGCTTTGCAGAATTTCATTTGCTTTTCTCTACTGATTCCAGCAATTGATTCGTCATACAATTTAACTGCTTCATTAACATTATCATCCATTAATTTATCACTTTCAGAAGACAAGAATTCTACATTTCCCAAATCTGAAATTCTTTTATTGTACAAACCTAATGAATCTTTTAAACCACAAAGATTTGTTTGAACACCCAAATTCAATGATTCATTAAAAGAGTTTATTGGTTCTAATGCATTGTCAACTACACCATCTGAATGAACTGATAAATTAAAATCAGTTGGGTCGATCGAGAATGATGAATCATAATTTTGTTGTGATTTTGATGATACATTGAAAAAGTATTTATCAATTGAATTCTTCATGGTATTTTTCAATGAAGGAGAAATTTGATTAGCTGACTTATCAAAATAATATGATAACAAAGTAAATAAATCAGCTTGTTCCATACTTCTACCCAATGCTTTTTTAGTGTCGTTGAAACTTAATTGGTAAAGAGGTGCACCATTATACATTACAAAAAATCCATTATTTGTTTGATTGTTAACCAAATCTTCATTAATCAATGGAGTTTCAATTTGACTAAAGATGTTGTTTTGAATATCTAAATTTGTGAATTGTTTCAAGAAATTATTTCTAACTAATGATCAATTGTCTTTTGCATTAATTGGTTTTTCTTGACCATTACTTTTATCTGACAAAAACATTTTTCTATCAAAGAACCCAATCGATCCTCTACCTGAGTATGTTCCTTTGAAAGAATTAGCAATAGAGCTTATCAATTGAGCACCAGTATTATTGTTATTATACGAATTATCTCTATCACTGAAATAATATTCAGAATCTAATCAATCAAATGTATCTTTACAAAATTGGGCTTCAGCAGCAGTATAATCTGAATAAACATAGGATTCTACTTTTGAATTTGCTACTGGTTCATCTGGAAAATATTGTTTTCTGATGTTTGTATTAGTTAAGATATTTGATAATACCGGTTGATATTCAGCATAATCATTGTTAAATGAACTTCCTAGGAAAAAATGTTCATTTTTAATATTGATATCAAATTGATTTTTAACAAAAGTTTTTAGATCAACTTTTTGATTATAACCCAATTGATTCTTAATATTAACTTGGATAAAGTTATAATTAATATCATTTGGATTTTTAAAAAAATCAGTATGACTTAAATAATCAAACAATTGCATTTGTTCTTTATTTGTTGACTTACTCAACTCTTCATAAGCTAATTTAACAGAAGATTCTAAAAAGTTGTTTGCCCCCTCAAAAGCAACTTGTCTTAAACCTTGTTTAATTAAATTAGCATTCTTAGTAGAAATATATGGCATAACTCCAAAAGTTAATAATGAATAATTTACATTGTTGAATTTATAAGTCGGGATATCTAAAATTCCAGAAATAATTTTACCTTTAGCATCGGGCAAATATGAACCAATTTTTTCATGACCTGGGCTAAAAAATTTAGCAATAACAAAATCTTTATTCTTGAAACAAGGTAAAATTTCTTTTAATTTTCTAGCAACATTGTTATCAAAAATTCTTGCTTGTTGGTATGAAGGGTTAAAAATATGACCACCGACTCTAGGTACATAGTTTCTTTTATACACATCAAATATTTCTCTAAAGTTATAACCTTTAGAAAACACCCCATTAAGAAATTCAAAATCTTGTAAAGAAAGGTTATCTCTAGAATCAATATAATAATTTCTTACTCTATTCGCAGTTGAAAAGGTTCAACCTAAAAATGTTTCCTCCTCATTTTCATAACCTTTGTCAAACGGAATAAGATTGAAAGGATTGTATTTTGAAATTAACTGTGGTTTTAAGAAAATTCTTGCTCTTAAAACATTATGACTTAAGATGTAATCTTTAACCCAATCATACATATAATCAAGTAAATGATTTAATATCTTTT